>JBGPMZ010000067.1:0-8448 GCA_041487255.1 Binataceae bacterium (SeqCode)
ATCATTCTGGTGCCCGGAGGCATCGGCACGCGCAAAGAAATCACCAATCACGCCGCGCTCGAATGGCTGATCGCCCACGCGCAGAAGGCTGAAATCGTCGCGTCGGTTTGCACCGGTTCCGCGATGCTCGCGAAGGCGGGCCTGCTCGACGGGCGCCGCGCCACCAGCAACAAACGCGCATTCAAGTGGGTGATGGAGCAGGGGCCGAAGGTGAACTGGGTGCACGCGGCGCGCTGGGTCGACGACGGCAAGTTCTCGACCTCCTCGGGCGTCTCGGCCGGTATCGACATGGCGCTTTCGATCATCGCGCGGATCACGGATCTCAAGACGGCCGAGCAGATCGCGATCGCGATGGAATACGAATGGCATCGCGACGCCGGTTGGGACCCGTTCGCGAAAATTCATCCGCTCAAGTGAATTTGCCGGCTTAGTCGGCTGCCCGCTCGGCTGAGATCGCGTCGCCGGCGAGGCCTTGCTCGGTCATGCGCTCGTGCGCTTCTTGCGCGCGCGCAAACATCTTCAACTTGGTGAGCAGGAAGCATCCGCAGACCAGCGAGAACATCGCGCATACCACCACCGCGATGCGCGGGCTTAAATGATCGCCGAGGAATCCTACTTCAAGGCTGCCCAGCGGCGCGGTGCCGATAAACGACAGCGTGTAGAGGCTCATCACGCGGCCGCGCAACTCATCGGACACGAACAGTTGCAGCATGGTGTTGGTGGTCACCATGTGATGCATCAGGCCGGCGCCGATGAACATTTGCGCCAGCAATGACAGGGGCATCGAGGGCGAAACTCCGAACGCGAAGATCGCGGCCGCGGTGCAAAACATTCCGAACACCAGGTTCCGGCGCAGCGCGCGAGGAGTCGCGGCGCGCGAGTTCATCGCGATCGCGCCCGCCACCGCGCCGAGCCCTTGCGCCGCCATCAGAAAGCCGTAGCCGCTCGCGCCGCTGTGCAGCAGATTCTTCGCGAACACCGGAATCAGCACCGTGTACTGCATGCCGAAGCCGCTGTTAATCGCGACCAGGATCATCAGGTACAGCGACGGCGGGTGATGCCATACATAATGCAGGCCCTCGCGCACGCGCCGAAGCATCGAGCCGCCGGCCTCGCTGATGATGCGGCGCGGCAGTTCCATTTCGAGCAGGCTCCAGATGACGGCGAGGTAACTGATGCCATTGAGGAAGAAGCATCCGGACACGCCAATCACCGCGATGAGTAATCCGGCGACCGCGGGACCAACCATCCTCGCGCCGTTGAAGATCATCGAGTTCATCGCGATCGCGTTGGGCAAATCTTCGCGACCGACCATGTCGACCACGAATGCCTGCCGTCCCGGCATGTCGAATGAACTCACCAGCCCGTTGAACGCGGCCAGAAAAATGACGTACTCGACTTTCACCGCGCCGGCCCACGTGAGTGCGGCGAGTACGAAAGCGCTGATCATCAGCAAGACTTGCGCGACGACGATGAGGCGGCGCCGATCGACGCGATCGACCACCGCGCCCGCAAACAAGCCGACCAGGATCATCGGAAAGTAAGATGAGAACGCGACCAGCCCCAGCGCCATCGCGGAATTGGTCAGCTTCAGCACCAGCCACGCCTGCGCGACCGACTGCATCCAGGTGCCGATCAGCGAAATCAGTTGGCCGATGAAGAAGAGCTGAAAATTACGATGCCGCAGCGCGCGGAAAGCGGCCAGCCTTCCGTCCCACACGCTCTCGACCGACGCGTCGGTGGATTGTTCGTCGGCCTCAGCCGCTTCGATTTCGGGTACCGTGTCGATGATCGATCTCCGGAAGAATTTCCAGTTTGACAGACTGGCTACACGCAATCGAGATCGAGTGGGCAGAATGCCGATTGCGATCGCGCGCGCCGCTCACCTAAGTTACCCGCGATGGCCGGTAACAGGATCGAGTTGCGATATCGCGAGCGCGGCGGAGCGCACACGGTTAGCCTGTCGCTCGAAGGGAATCGCGTTGAGCAAGACGGCGTATCGCTTTCCGTTCACACCGGATCGCGCGATGGCCGATCGGTTGTCCACGCGATCGTTTCAAATCGCAGCGGCGACCCCATTCATCTCGACTCGGTCCGCTTCCATATCGCCACCGGGTTTCCTGCTGACGTGCCGGCGCGATTTTTCAAGCATGGCTACCAATCGTGGAGCGCGTCACATGCAGTAGCGGTTGGGACGTACACGCACCCGCGCGACGATCTGAGCCGCATCGCAAAAGTAAATCATCAGAGCGAGGTGGACCGCCCGCAGGATGCGCCCGAAGGCGCGACCTCGGAGCTGTTCACGATCGTGGAAAGCGAGCCGTCGCGCGAGCGGTTCCTCGCGGGATTCATCGGCGCGGCGCATCAGCTCACCACCATCACGGTGCGAACGCCGAATAGGGTGATGGCGCGGGCGCTGCTGGATGATGTGATTCTCCTACCCGGCGACGAGCGCGAAATCGAACCGCTCGCGTTTTGGCGCTCGGATGAGAGTGCGGCGCGAATGGCGTCGCGTTTCGCCACGCTGCTCGGGGACCATATGCGCGCGCGAATCAGCGCGCCGTATCAGCGCGGATGGTGCTCCTGGTACCACTACTTCCACGCGATTACCGAAGACGCGATGCGCTCCAACCTCCTCGCGCTCAAGGACTTGCGCTCCGAGTATCCTATCGAAGTAGTGCAACTCGACGACGGGTATCAGGCCGCGTTGGGTGACTGGGATCGCACTAACGCGAAGTTCCCCGGCGGACTCAAGACACTCGCGGGTGAAATTCGCGACGCTGGGTTCATTGCGGGAATCTGGACCGCCCCATTTTTCGCAGCCCGCGATTCGCAGCTAATGCGCGAGCATGGCGACTGGTTCATCAAGCATCGCGAAAACGGTGAGCCTCTGCGCGCCGCGTACAATCCCAACTGGACGACTAGCCATGACAAGTACGCTTACGCGCTTGACCCGAGTCATCCCGAGTTCACCGCGCATCTGGAACGGCTGTTCAGAACGATTGCCGAAGACTTCGGTTACGATTACCTGAAGCTGGATTTTCTCTATGCCGCAGCCGCCGAGGGAATTCGCCACGACCCCGCGATGACTCGGGCGGAAACGCTGCGCCGCGGCCTCGAGGCGATTCGGCGCGGCGCGGGCGAAAAAACCTTCATCCTCGGGTGCGGATGCCCTCTCGGCACGGCGGTCGGCATTGTCGATGGAATGCGGATCGGGCCGGACGTCGCGCCCTATTGGGGCGCCACCGCGGAAGCAACTGGTGAGCCGGGCACCGCGCTCGCGATCGATGCGATCCTCGCGCGCAGCTTCATGCATCGACGCTGGTGGCTCAACGATCCTGACTGTCTGATGCTGCGCGCGAAAGAGACCCGGCTGTCGAACCACGAACGCGAGGCACTCGCGTCGACCATCGCCGCGTCCGGCGGGATGCTGCTTATTTCCGACGACATGAGCCTGCTCGACAGCGACAGCGCGCGGCTCTTTCAGGACGTTGCCCGCATCGGCGCCGAGGTCGATGATTCATCCAGATTTGAACCGCCGATGGCGGAGGACCTGATGATGGAGTCTTCGCTGCGAATCCTCTCGACGGCAACCGGCGATGGCACGCTCAATCTGCTCCTCAACATGAGCGATAAGCCGCAGCGATTTCAAACGCAGGAGCTAGAACTAGCGCCACACTCCGCGCGGATCATTCGGATTTCGAAAGAGTAGGCGCGCAAGAGTAGGCGCCGAGCGCGCCCCCCACGAAGCGCGCTCGGCTGCGCAGGAGCGACTATTTGCTTTCGGTGAAAACCTCGATGCGGTAGCCGTCAGGATCCATGACGAACGCGGCGTAGTAGTTCTCGCCGTAGTCCTTCCGAATGCCGGGCTTGCCGTTGTCGCGCCCGCCCGATTTCAGCGCGGCTGCGTGAAAACCGTCGACGGCCTTGCGGCTCGCTGCCTGCAGGCAGAAGTGCAGCCCCGATTCGTCGTCTGCCTTCACCGGGCGCTTGACCGGCAGCAACCAGAACTCCGGCCCTTCGGCGCCGTAACCGAGATAGGAATCGCCCTCGGCCAGGCACTTGATCCCCAGCGGCGCCAGCGCCTTGTCATAGAAGCCTTTCGCAGTCGCGAGATCTTTCACGCCAATCGAAACGTGATGAAGCATGATCATTCCTCCTGATCCGGTTCGAGTGTTCTAACCTGTGAGACGGTTAGATATATCCGGTCAACCGGTTTGTGTCAACCGGCATAGTGGTTAGAATATCGACAGATGGCAGCGTCCGACCATTTGAAGAGCAGCGACGACAATGTCCTCAAACCGCGCGTGGAGATGTGCCTCGATTTCGCCAACACGCTGGCGTATCGGGGCAGTTCCCCCGCCGAGAGCCTTCATAGCTTCGCCGATTTGTTGAAGTGGTGCGGCGACGCAGGTGTGATTCCTGCCCGGCAAGCGCATCCACTGCGCGCGTGGTCTGAAAAGCATCCGAAACGCGCAGCCGATATCTTCCGCGAGACGATCGAGCTGCGGGAGATGATCTACCGCGTCTTCCACGCCGTCGCGTCAGGGGCAATTCCCGACGAGGTCGATTTGGATCTGCTCAACCGCGCGCTCCGAGACGCTCCGTCGCGTATCACTATCGGGCGCGGCGCGGAAAGCTTCGGCTGGCAGGTGGAAGAGACGAAACCATCCGCAACCTCGCTCCTCGCGCCCGCGCTGTGGTCGGCGGCGGACCTGCTGGTCGGGCCTCAGCTGGCGAAGTTGCGCGAATGCTCGAACGAAAAGTGCCTGTGGCTCTTTCTGGATGACAGCAAAAACGGCACGCGGCGTTGGTGTTCGATGCAAGCGTGCGGGAATCGCGCCAAGGCGCATCGCCATTATCTGCGCCGGAAGCGCGCCTGATTTTCGCCTAGCTTAATTCGATCACGCCAGCGCCGGGGCCCGCGTGCACCATGGTATGCAGCGCGCGCGACGCCGCCCCGGCGTCGAGCTTTGCGTAGTAGTCCTTTTCGAGACGGCCCAACACGGCAGCCGCGTTCGATTCGTGCGTGAGTGCGGTGATGCATCCGCCGAAGCCCGCACCGGTGAGGCGCGCGCCGAATGCGCTGGCCTCGCGCGCACACCGGACCATCGCATCGAGACGCGCGGTACTCGCATCGAAATCGTCGCGCAAGCTCCGATGCGAGGCATCCATCAGCGCGCCCATTTCCTCCAGACGTCCCGATGCGAGCGCCTCCGCCGCGAGGTTGACGCGCTCGGTCTCCGTGAGCACGTGTCGCGCGCGCCGGAGGATGTCGAGCGGTCGCGCCTCATTTATATGGATGCGCCGCGCGCCATGGCCGAGGAGCTCCGCGCGCAACGAGTCCACATCGACATCGAGAATCTTCGCCGCTTCCGAAAAACTGATCCGCGCCGGCGCACTTTTCGCGAGGGTCTCGACGACGTTATGCGCGTTCCACGTTCCGAGTTGCTTCACCACATCGCCGAGCACGCGAGCCTCTTTCAGTCCGAGCACTTTGCCGAGGATGCGCGCGGCGATCGCGCATTCGACGACGCGCCGATTGTATTCCTCGCGCACTTTGCCCGACTTGTCCGCGACTTCGAGGCTGTCGGCGACCACAATTGCCGCGCCCGGCGGCATCCTTACCGGCGTCACGCGCAACGGATCGAAGTGGATGAGGAGTGCGTGGTCCCGTTGACCAAGCATCGAGGCCGCCTGGTCCATTCCGCCCGCCATCGTGCCGACGTACCATTCGCTGCGCGCGACCATCCGCGCGGTTTCGATGGCATCTTGCGTGAGGCCGTTCACCGCCATCAGCGCCAGTGCGGAGGAAACCGTGAGCGCGGCCGATGATGAGAGCCCGGCGGCTGGAGGGACGCGGCCATCGACGATCATCGTGGCGCCGCGCAACTTGTCAATCGCCACCCCGCGCTTGCCGAAGTGATCGATGACGCCCTGGACCCCCGCCTTGAGGTAGTTCGCCCAGTCGCCCGTTGCATACGGCGGGATGTTCGCGTCGATGCGAAATGTCCGCTCGGGATACGCGGAATCCACATTGCGCAGCGCAACCATCGAGTCATCGCGCACTGCAACAACTATAATAGTAGAGCGATCGATCGCGATCGGCATCACCGGCAAACCGCTGTAGTCAGTATGCTCGCCGATGAGGTTGACGCGGCCGGGCGCGCGCACCGCGAACAGCTTGCTGACGCGACCCGATGCGCGAAGCTTGGCGGCGAGAGCCTTAGCGCGGGCGAGTTCCTCGCGATCCCAATTTCCGGCCGATTCCATCGCGTTCATTTTCGGTGCGGCCGCTTGAGGAACTTGCGCGCCGATTCCAAATCTTCCGGCGTTCCGACATCGCTCCAGAAGCCGCGCACGTCCACCGCGCGCACCTCGCATCGATCCGCGAGCATCATCGCGATCGCCGCCGGCAACTCCAGCTCGCCACGAGGCGACGGCTTCAGCTTCTCGAGGTATTTGAAGATCCGCGGCGTCGCGGCAAACAGGCCGGCGTTGTTCCATTGCGTTGTTGAGGTCCCCGGCGCGGGCTTCTCGACCAGTCGCGTCACGCGCATATTCGCGTCGACGTGCACCGCTCCGCCACGCCATGGATCGAGCACCCGATTGATCGAAAGCACTAGATCGTATGATTGCTCTCGCGCGCTCCGGACGAAGCGCGCGTAATTCTCGGCGTCCATCAGGATGTCGCCCCATCCGAAAATGAACGCGGCCTCATCGGCGACGAAATCCCGCGCGAGGAGCATCGCGCCCGCGGTGCCGTTCAGCTCGGCCTGAGGCAACGTGGTGAGATGCAATTTGGGCTGCATGCGCCTGCGGTTCGCACACCACTCATCTATCTGCGACGCGAGATAGCCGGTGACGATCGCGATATCGCGCACGTCATTCGCCGCCAGGGCATCGACGATATTGCCAATCAGCGGTTGGCCCGCGACCTCGAGCATCGGCTTCGGAAGGTCGTCGGTCAGCGCGCCGAGACGTAAGCCGCGCCCTGCCGCCGGCAGCACCGCCTTTCGAATATCGCGCGCCACCTCGCAACCATAACAGATGAGGGATTCACACGCCCTTTGCAGGATGGTTAAAATTCTGTTTGGCTGGAGCAGGAACATCGCCCGTCAGCCTCAAAAGGTCGTAACCCATGTTCGGAGAGATTAGCCCTCGCACCAAAGCCGCGGCGCCGTTTATTTCCGTCGAAGAAGCCCTCGAGGAAACCCGGCGTGGTCACATGGTCATCCTGATGGATGACGAGCAGCGCGAAAACGAGGGCGACCTCAGCATGGCCGCCGAAAAGGCCACTCCCGAGCTGATAAACTTCATGGCCAAATACGCGCGCGGGCTGATTTGCCTACCGATGGCGACCGACCGCATCGACCGCCTCGGGCTGAACATGATGGTGGGCGACAACCAGGCGCCGCTCGGCACCGCGTTCACCACCTCGATCAGCGCAAAGCGATGCCACGGCTCCGGGATCTCCGCGCAGGATCGCGCGATCACCGTCCTCGAGGCGGTGCGCGAGGACGCCACGGCGGCGGGTTTCATTACCCCTGGTTATGTCTATCCTTTGCGCGCGCGCGACGGCGGGGTGCTGGTGCGCACCGGCCAGACCGAGGGCGCGGTCGACCTCGCGCGGCTGGCGGGTCTCAAGCCGGCCGGCGTCATCTGCGAAATTTTGAAGGAAGACGGGACGATGGCGCGGCGCGACGATCTGATCGATTTCGCCAAACTGCACAACCTCAAGATCGTCACCGTCGCCGATATCATTGAGTATCGTCTCCGTAACGAAACGATGGTGCAGCGTATCGCCGAGGCCAAGCTGCCCACCGCATACGGTGAGTTTACCGCGATCGTGTTCCGCACGCTGGTCGATTTCACCGAGCACCTGGTGTTGGTGATGGGCAATATCGATCCGTCGCGCCCGATTCTCGTCCGCGCGCATCGCGAGTGTTTGCCCGGCGATGTTTTTGGATTGTCACAACGCAACACGCGCAAGTTGCTGCGTGGCGCGATGGAGAAAATCGCGGCGGCGGGCGAAGGCGTGTTGCTCTACGTCAAGCGCGAAGCGAACACGATCGCGGCTGAGCTCGACACGATCAACGCGCAAGGGGCGCGGCAGCCAACCACGCGGGTAAACCAGCCGGATGCGGAATTTCGCGACTACGGAATCGGTGCGCAGATCATCCGCGACCTTGGGGTGCGCAAAATGATCGTGCTCTCGGACACGCCGCCGCGACTCGCCAACCTTCCCGGCTACGGGCTGGAGATCGTGGGAAGCGTTCCGCTCAGCGACGGACTAAAATCGACGCATCCGAACGGAAAGTAGTGTTTCACGCCTACCGCAACCCCGCAGACCTAATCCCCTATCGCCCTTCCCGTTCAGGGAAGGGGGGACCGGATAAGACTCTTTCCTTCTGTTCCCCTCTCCTGAAGGGAGAGAGGTTACGGGAG
>JBGPMZ010000068.1:0-8448 GCA_041487255.1 Binataceae bacterium (SeqCode)
CGCCAAGATCACAAAAATTAACGTCCACTTCATGATCGACCAAACCCGCGGCCCCGGAAGTGATGAGGCGACCTCGTCGACCAAGTGCAGGATAGCGAGGTTTTCTAAAACGTCGAAGGTGGCAGCCGAGACCACCAGCAGACCCATCAGTACGCCGAGGCGGCCGTAGCCCCGACAGTAGAGCATCGCACCGATGAGCAGGAAAAGCTCGGTGTAGGCAACGATGAAAGCAAAGTCGAGGTAGATATGCCTGCCCATCCGCTCCCGATCGGGATCGCCTTTGAGGCCCACGATCTCCGGCGCCTCTGACGCGTTGTGCAGCAACTGCATCGCGAGTCCGGGCCCCATGCGGTTGTGTTTCGGGTGATTAAAGTGGCCGGCGACTATCATCAAAATCGCGATGGCGAGGGTCAACGCCGCAACCGCGGCGCAGGCAGTTGCCAGCCGACCTGTATTCATGAAGAAGACCTCATGGTCGGGAAATCAGTGGAGCGAGCTCTCGAGCATGCGATGTATGCGCCACCGCCCAGCAGCGGTTCCCAGCGAAGATCAGAGGTGAGGCTCTGCAGATGACTCCATGGCGCGCGGAGTCAATTCAAGCTTCTCCTCGCCCATAGAAATCTTGAGTCGAGCTTATAGGGTACCGACTTGGCGGGTCAACGAAGTTCTAATACGGACGCCATTCGGGCACCGCTGATTGAACCGGAGCAACCTCAATGCTAGGGAGGTTCCGGCACCAGCCGCGCCACCATCGGATGCGACTCGTAACGGATGAGCTTGTCCATGAAGTATTTGCCGGCCATCGCGGCGGCGACCTTGTCCTTCATGTCCGGCATCTCCTCCACCTTCACCTTGTCAAACTCCTGGCCGCCGACCTTGAGCTTCACGTAAGGAGTAGTGGTGTTCTTTTGGACCCGTCCGTAAGAGCGACCACCCAACCGGACATAGGGTTGCCCATCGATCAGGACAACCCACAGTTTCGACCAATGCTCTCCCACGTCGGGTTCGGTGGTCATGATCTGAATGACGCTTTCATCGCGGAATGCGTCGGGATCCCACCCCGGAACTGGTTTGTCTGCAGCACGCGCGCGAGCCGCCAGAACGATGGATATCGCGGCAACGAACAGCGCGGCATTGGCGATTCGACGATTTTTCATTCGACCCCTCCTCGCGATGCCACTTCTGACGCACCGCCGATGCGCTTTCAAGAACCCCGGTGCAAGGCGTTTCCTTATGTCTTGGGTTACCTGTTTGACAGTACCCCTGGTGTGGTAATTGTAGAACAGTGATCCGGAGCTTTCGCGATCGCGACACCGAGCGGCTCTATCGACGGCGCTCGAGCGTGCGGTATGTAGCCATCGCCAAAGTCGCTCTTCGAAAACTCGATGCGCTCGATGCGGCGACCAACCTCTGGCGCGATCTCGGACTTCCAGGAAATCACCTCGAACAGCTGAGAGGAAATCGCGCCGGGCAACACAGCATCAAGATAAACGATCGATGGCGAGTCTGTTTTCGTTGGAGAGAAAGAGATGCGCACGAAGTCGAAATCGTTGATTATCATTGATGCTCCGACGAAGCGCCGAAGAGACACCGTGGCTAACAAGATTCCGCCGACTCACCCTGGTGATGTCCTGCTGGAGGACATCATGAAACCGTTGGGATTGAGCGCCAACAAGGTCGCAATGGCGATGCGAGTGCCGCTGATCCGCGTCACGGAACTCATCAGTCGCCATCGATCCGTCACCGTCGACACGGCCCTGCGGCTTGCGCGATGCTTCGGCACCACCGCCGAGTTCTGGCTCAACTTGCAGGCCAAGCACGATCTGACAATTGCAGAGCGTGAAAAAGCTCCGCGGATTGCGCGCGAGGTCCTGACCCTGCGCGAAGCGTCGGCGAGGCAAGGCTAGGAGCGCAGGACCACGACGCCGTCGCGGATGGCGCGGCCGCCATCGGCGTTGAGCAACTCGAATGAGATGCGATCGCCCTCTTCATGTTGCTCGCGCCCCTTCACTTCGAGGGTCAATTCCGTCGGCATGAAAACCATCGCGCCGAAGCGGCCTGCGATGCGCGCGACGCGTTCGGGGTTTCCTCCCGCTTCGCCCTCGATGATCCTCGAAATGCTCATCGCGAGCGTCGCAACGCCCATCAGCAGCGGCGCACGCAGCCCCGAGCGATTCGCCGCGGCAGTATCCGTATGAAAACTCACCTGGTTGTCGGCGCGCGCGCATGCGGTATAAACGATTGCCGCAGTGGCCGCGATCGGGATGCGGAAGCTGGTTCGCGGCGATCCTTCAATGCCGGCGCAGGACGGCGCCTGAGCGAGTGCGGGGCGTTCAGGCCCAGTCATATCGACGCCGCGCCATAGGCGCCCCCAATCGATCGTCGATACGGCAGCGCCGCTCACATCCCTGATGTCATAGCTGGTGAGCAAGTAGGTCCCGGCCCGCCGCCGCTCCAACGCGGTGACGGTTGCAGTGACGAAGAGCTTCTCGGGCGGCCTGATGAGCCGATGGCAGATCATATCTTGCGTCACGTGCACGCTGCGGATCGACTCCTCGGGCGTCAGTCCCGCCTCGAGGAACATCGGTTCCATCTGCCAGCGCGCCCGCGTCGCGAGGCAGACCGGGAACACCGGATGCGCGACTAGCCGGCCGGCTCCCATCGAGTCGAGGTAGCGCGGGCTGCTGTCGCCGATACCGGCGGCGTACGCCATCGTCCAGAACTGATCGACGTCATACTCAAACGGCCCGAGCGTTTTTCCCACGATGCGCGAGTCGCATGGCATGGCCGGATGATTCCATTTTGGGACATCGTCGCGCAAACCGCGCGCTGGAACGAAAGGCTACACCGTCATCGCTTTGGATGACTCCGTGCGAGACATCTCAGGCGCGGGGTTGACAGATTTCCAAGCGCATTCGTTAGCGCATCATTGGCATGATTTGCGCATCGTTAGGACTCATTACGCAGGCAAGGAGATCGTAGGTAATGGCCCTCCACGAATGGTCGTCGGCGAACCAGGCGGCAAAGCTCGATCGCGATTTCGAGGACATCCTCAACAACTTCATGAGTCACGACTGGGGCGTCGGGAAACCATCGTCCAGCGCGAATCACCCACCCGCCATCGAATCGTTCATCGACACCGACCGGCTGATGGTTCGTGCCGACCTTCCGGGCGTCGATCCCAAGGATGTCGAAATCACGGTCGAGCGTAACGTCTTGACGATCCGAGGTTCCCGTGTCTGTGCTTCGGAGGAGGAGGGCCGGGACTTTGTTCATCGGGAAATCCACTACGGGAATTTTGAGCGTGCGATCTCGATTCCAAAAGGTGTAAGAAAGGAGGACATCAGCGCGGCGTATCGCAACGGAGTTCTCGAGTTGACCGTCCTTCTCGGCAAAGCGATGGAGGTCAGGAGAGTCCCGGTGCAGATAGCGAACCGCGCATAAGAACCAGCGAGGCGCTTATGAAAACCTTCGTGATGAACGCGATCGATCGAGTCGGATTCATGGACAAACCGGTTCCGAAGCCGGGCCCCTCAGACGCGATTATCAAAACCACGATGGCGCTCATTTGCACCTCCGATTCGCATACCGTGCATGGCGCGATTGGAGAGCGCGAGAATCTCACCCTCGGGCACGAGGCGGTGGGAATCGTGCATGAGGTCGGACCCGAAGTGCGCAAGCTCAAGCCCGGCGACCGCGTCGTCTCGGGCGCCATCACTCCCGACTGGGGTGATTCTTTTTCGCAGGCGGGTCATTCCTCGCAGTCCGGTGGCGCGCTCGGCGGATGGAAATTCGCCAACCTCAAGGATGGCGTCTTCGCCGAGTATTTTCACGTCAACGACGCCGATGCGAATCTCGCGAAAATCCCCGCCGCGGTTTCGCCCGAGGCGGCCGTTTACTGTGCCGACATGCTCTCCACCGGCGTTGCGGGCGCCGAGGCGGCGAACATCCCCACTGGCGGCAGTGTGGCAGTCTTTGCGTTGGGACCGGTGGGACTGATGGCGGTGGCGGGCGCGAGGCTGCGTGGCGCAGGCAAAATTATCGCGGTTGATTCGGTTGCGAAGCGGCGCGAGCTGGCGAAGTTCTATGGCGCCGATGTCACGCTCGATCCATCGCGCGAGGATGTCGTCGCGCGCATCCTCGAGATGACCGGCGGCCTCGGCGTGGATTCCGCGATCGAGGCGCTCGGTGGTGACGAGACTTTCCAGAACGCAGTCGCCTCGACTCGTCCTGGCGGCACGATTTCAAACGTCGGCTACCATGGCAAGGGCGAGTTCGTTCATCTGCCGCGCCTCGCATGGGGCGTCGGCATGGCCGAGAAGACCATCACCACTTCACTCTGCCCGGGCGGCAGCCTGCGGATGGAGCGGATGCTTCAACTGCTCGAATCCAAGCGCATCGACCCGAGCCCGATGACCACGCATCGCTTCAAGTTCAGCGAACTCGAAAGGGCCTTCGAGGTGATGGACAAGAAGCTCGACGGCGTCATCAAGCCGCTGATCATTTTCTAGCGCGGGCGCCGAGTCATCGCATCGTTCGGAAA
The DNA here is from genome assembly GCA_041487255.1 of Binataceae bacterium (SeqCode). GTDB lineage: Bacteria > Desulfobacterota > Binatia > Binatales > Binataceae > DATGKG01. Next base: position 4,544 of record JBGPMZ010000068.1, read on the forward strand.
CAGTTGCGGACCTCGCCGATAAATGTTTGGGGCTGCTCAAACGCGGCGAAATGTCCGCCCTTCGCAAGCTCGTTGAAGTAGACCAGCTTGGAGTACCGCTTCTCGGCCCATCGGCGCGAGGTGCGGAATATCTCCTTGGGGAAAATCGAACACCCGACCGGAATCGTCACGGCGTTATCCGGCATCGAGCGGAAACTCTCCCAATAGAGGCGCGCCGACGATGCGGCGTTGGCCGGCAGCCAATAGAGCATCACGTTGTCGAGCAACTCGTCGCGCGAGAGCACGTTCTCCGGATGCCCATCGCAATCGGTCCAGGCCCAGAACTTTTCCAATATCCAGGAGAGCTGCCCGGCCGGCGAGTCGGTGAGCCCGTAGCCGACCGTCTGCGGACGAGTGCTCTGCTCCTTGGAGTAGCCCGAGTCCCAATCATTATAGTGCTGCATGCCGGCGATCGCGGATTTTTCTTTTTCGGTGAGGTCGTTCATGGTGGCCGGATCGGGCCGCGCGAGTGGCATGTTCACATGGATTCCGATGCAGTTGGCCGGATCCTGAATTCCAATGCAGGTGGTCACCGCCGAGCCCCAGTCGCCGCCCTGAGCTGCATAGCGCTGATAGCCGAGGCGCGGCATCAGCTGCGACCATGCGTTCGCAATGCGCTGCACGTTCCAGCCCGCGCGGCTGGGTTTGTCGGAAAAGCCGTAGCCGGGAAGGGAAGGGCAGACCAGGTGGAACGCATCGGCTGCTTCGCCACCGAATGCGGTCGGATTCGTCAGCGGCTCGATCACTTTTTGAAACTCGACGATCGATCCCGGCCATCCATGCGTCATCACCAGCGGCAGCGCGTTTTCGTGAGGCGAGCGCACGTGGATGAAGTGGATGCCGATCCCATCAATTGTAGTCTTGAACTGCGCGAAGCGGTTGAGGCGCGCCTCGCGTGCGCGCCAGTCGTACTTTTCCGCCCAGTAGGTACAGACCTCCTGCGCATAGGCGAGCGGGAGACCTTGCGTCCAGTCATCGACGCATTCGCGTTCGGGCCATCGGGTTTCACGCAGGCGACGCTTCAGGTCTTCGAGTTGAGCGTCGGTCGCCGCGATGCGGAATGGTTCGATGTTGGTGCTCATCGGCTTTCACGCCTCCGAAAGATGATGTGGTGGCCGAGCCGATCTGTCGCCGAACCGTCGATTGCTGTCAAGCGCGCGATCGCTCGCAGGCATCAATTGCTGAGACCCTGCGGACAAATGGATGCGCTTCGCGCGATCAGGATTCAACGGGGCGTTCGCGAACGCCCCCTACCAGGCTTTTTTCATCAGCTCGATGAAGCGCGGATCGGAACGCAAGGGATCTCATTCGGCATCGATGAGGTCGCGGAGTTTAGTGCGCCGTGCCTATGGTGGCGCCGGTCGCTATTGCGCGACGTAGCCGCCGTCAACCGGCATCGGCAGTCCGGTCACAAACGAGGCGTCATCGGAGCAGAGAAACAGCACGACGTTCGCGATCTCTTCGGGCTTCCCGATTCGCCCGATCGGCTCCGCGGCGACCATCGCCTCTTCGCTAATCGAGCCGCCATCCATCACGCGCTCCGTCATCGCGGTGCGGATGAATCCCGGGCACACCGCATTGATCCTGATGCCGGATTTGGCGTATTCGAGCGCCGCCGATTTCGTCAGTCCTGCCACGCCATGCTTGCTCGCCACGTATGCGGTCCCGCCCGGCAAGCCGATCAGGCCCGCCGCCGATGCGGTATTAACGATGCTGCCCCCACCCTGTTTGAGCATCTGCGGGATCTCGTACTTCATGCATAGAAACACGCCGGTCAGGTTTATCGCGATGATCCGTCCCCAATTCTCTTCACTGCAATCCGCGATATTGCCTCCCATCTCACCTTCGATACCGGCGTTGTTGAAGGCGCAGTCGAGCCGGCCGTAAGTTTCGATGGTCCTGGCGACCATCGCTTCGGCCTGTTTCGCGATCGCGACATTGGCTTCGATGAATGACGCCTCACCGCCGGCATTCTTGATCATGTGGACCGTCTGCTCTCCGCCCTCGCGGTTGTAATCGGCGATGGCTACTTTCGCCCCTTCGCGTGCGAACACGATTGCGGTGGCGCGGCCGATTCCGGAACTGCCGCCGGTGATTAGCGCTACTTTGCCTGAAACTCGACCCGCCATTTCCCCTGCTCCTTCTGCGTTGCGTAGGCCAGACTTGTTCATCAAGTGGATGAGCCGTCAAGCTGTGCTCAACTCGTCGAGCAGCCCCTTGGCGTCGATGAGGTCGGCGGTGTCGAAGCCTTCGGTGAACCAGTTGTAGATATTGGCAAGCATCGCGCGCGCCTCGTCACGTTTGCCCTGCTTCGCGAGCAGCCGCGCGAGGCTGGCCGTCGCCCGCAGCTCCCAGGATTTCGCTTCTTGCTGCCGAGCGACCTCGATTGCGTTCTGGAAGCAGGCCAGCGCTTCGGCCTCGTCCGGATTCGGTCCGGCCAATGCAGCTTCGCCCAGAATCCGGCGCAACTCCGCTTCCCACATCCGCTCGTCCCTCGCTTCGGCCCTTTCGAGAGCTAGCTGGCCAAGGCTCCGTGCCTGGTCGATTCCGCCAACCTCCAGGCACCGGTGTGCGAGCAACCCGAGAAACTGGACCGTGTTGTATTTTGAAACGCGGTCGCGAGATTCAATTAGGTCCGCGACGCGCCCGATTCCGGCCTCCATTTGATCAGAGCGAATCGCGGCTAAAGCGCGGGCAATTCCTCCCATCTCCACAAGCGCGCCGAATCCCAGCGCGTCGGCCTGCTGAAGCTCGAGGTCGATGAGTTTCGCCATCTCGCCAAACTCGCGGCGAAGGTCATGCACCCAGGCCTTCAACAGAAGCACGAAAGTCAAAGAGAATAGGCTCGAGATCTGACGTGCGCGATTTACCGCAGATTCGCTCATTGCAATCGCGCGGTCAGGAAAGCCCAAGTACCACAGCGTCAGCGCGAGGTTGGCGCGGGATGCCACATCGGCGTCGAGCCCGAACGAGTGCCCAAGACCGACCGGGCGCGGAACGTTTCCCGAGTCGATCTCCGGTTCAACCGCGAGTCCTTCCTCATAAGTCGAGCGCGCGCGTGTAAATTGTCCGACCTGCAGAAGCGTGGCGCCGGTTAAAAAGCCGGCCATCATCAACCTTTCAGGGTCACCGGAGGTCCTCGCAAGCTGCATCAACTGTTCTTCCACTTCGCGCGCTCTTGTGAGCTCCGCTCGCCATCGCCTGTACGAGGAGACTCCGGTCAAGGCCGAAAAAAGTACTCTCTGATCACCGCTCTCACGAGTTAGCTGGACCAGTCGGTCATTCAGCTCGCCAACCTCGGCAGCTGCTGGGCTTCGCCCGGCCATGACGGCGGGGCGCAACGCGAGCGTCAGTTGAGTCTCCGATGAGGCTCTTTCCCGCAGGTCGGCCAGATTGCCTACCAACTCCAGTCCTGCCTTCAGGTAGGCTATCGACTCCGCATTAGAACCGCGTCCGTAGGCCTGTTCGCCCGCGCGGCGGAGGTACTCGACCGCCTTGCGGGTGTTGGCGCTGCGTCCATAGTGGTGCGCCAATTCGGCGAGGTGGTCGTCTATTCGATCGGCGTAAAGTTTCTCTATCGCCGCACCGATGCGCTCGTGGAGTTGCTTGCGCCGCTCGATCAGCACCGAGTTGTAGGCGACCTCCTGAGTCAGCGCGTGCTTGAAGCTGTACTCGATGTCGCCCACCGCGGGCTGTTCGTAAATGAACTCGGCGAGCTGCAGGTTGCCCAGCATCCGGTTGAGCTCGTCATCCGACTTCCCGTTGACCGCACGGACCAGACTTAGCTTGAACTCCTTGCCCATCACGGCCAGCGCCTGGAGCAGATCCTTCTCATCGGCGGGTAGCCGATCGATGCGCGCGGCCAG
>JBGPMZ010000069.1:0-8404 GCA_041487255.1 Binataceae bacterium (SeqCode)
ATCATCGTCGCGAGGACGGCCCCGCTTATCGTCAAAGCGGCCTTGACGGATTTCTTGGGTGCATCGGCTTTGGTCGACTGACTCGGCATCGCGGGGAAGCTGCGCGGGTCGAGGCCCATCATTTTGAAACGCGAGCGCCCGCATTTCAACTCGACCCAATCATTGTCGAGCGAGTTGATCGAAAATTCCTCGCCTTCGGTCTCGCGCACGATTTCGAAAAGCTTGCGCGCATTCAGCGTGAGGCTTTTTTCTTTGCCGGATTTACATGGTACCTGGGTGCTGATGCCGACCTCGAGATCGGTCGCGGCGAGCCGAATGCTCTGCGCCTCGGGCTCGATGAGAACATGACCGAGGATCGGCACGGTGTTGCGGCGTTCGACGATCCCCTGGACCAGCGATAGACCGTTCATGAGCGACTGGCGTTCAACAACAATTCCCATAGTGCGAGACCCGATCCTAATACTCCTATATTAATTCTTTCTTAGGAAAAGTCAGAAGTAATAGTAGGTGCTGTGCATGTGTTGATTGTGCGCTCAAGGTCCCAGAAACAAAAGGAAATCGCCGGCCATAAAGATGTCGACAATGCGAAGCCTGGATCGCGCAGACCGGACGCGGACACACAATGCTGTCGATACCGTACCCCTTTTGCACCTTCTGTGAACAATGTTGTCAGCCTACCCCCCTTTATATCGCATCACGCGGCGTTGCGGATCGCTTTTAGTTCGCGTTCGATTTTCTCGATCGACATCCGAAACGCGGAATCATTGCTGATTCGCCGCGCGATCAGATTATAGGCGTGGATGGCGGTCGAGTGATCGCGGCCGAAGTTCTCTCCGATGACCGGAAACGAGCAGTCCGTGAGCTTGCGGCACAGATACATCGCGACCTGACGGCAAAATGCAATGTGCTGGGTGCGCTTCTTTGATTTCAGATCGGCGAGGCGAACGTGAAACGAATCGGACACCGTTCGCTGGATCGCTTCTACGTCGGGCTTTTGTTCCTGTTTGCGAATCAAATCGTGCAGAGCCTGGCGCGCGAATTCCAGCGTTATTTCGGAATTGTTCAGCGACGCGAGGGCCGCCAACCGAGTCAGGCATCCTTCGAGTTCACGAACATTAGTCGAAACGTTCTGCGCGATGTATAGGCCGACGTCGGATGGAAGCCGGAGGCGATCCGCTGCCGCTTTCTTCTGGATGATCGCGATCCGGGTTTCCAGATCGGGCGGCGCGATATCCGCGATCAACCCCGATTCGAATCGGTTACGCAGCCGATCCTCAAGGCCCGGAATGTCCTTGGGCACCTTGTCAGAGGTCAGCACGATCTGATGGCGCTCGTTGTGAAGCGAGTTGAAGGTATGGAAGAACTCCTCCTGCGTGCGGTCGCGGCCGGCGAGGAACTGTACGTCGTCGAGGATGAGCGCATCGACGCGGCGGAACTTATCGCGGAATTCGGTGGTCTTGTCCCGCCGAATCGAGTTGATGAGTTCATTCATGAAGACTTCGGCGGACATGAAGAGAACTTTCTTGTTGCGTTCTCCTTGCAGCCAAATCTGGTGGCCGATCGCGTTGACCAGATGGGTCTTTCCGAGCCCGACTCCACCGTAGATGAAAAGCGGGTTGTACTTTTCGCCGGGCTGATTGGCGACCGCCAACGCGGCCGCATGCGCGAACTGATTTCCCGAGCCAACCACGAATTCGGCGAAGGTATAACGCGGATTGAGCTGCGGATGGCGATCGCGCTGCGGCATTTCGGTGCGCGAGTTCATCGTGGTGGAGGGCGCGTGGCGTCCGTTGCCACTACCATAGCCGTTAGCGTATCCGTTGCCGTTGCCGGACTTGATTACCACGGCGCCGTTGTCGCCGAGCGTCAGTTTGACGTCGATAGGCTCACCGACCTCGGCGGATAGAGATTGACGAAGCAGCGTCAGGTAGCGTTCGTTCACCCAATCTTTGAAAAAACGATTCGGCGCTTCGATGGTGGCGGTTTTTCCGTCCACGCCGACAAAATTGAGCGGACCGATCCAGGTTTCGAAGCCGACTTGTCCCAGCTGATCGCGCATGCGATCGGCAGCGCGTTCCCATAAACCGTTCATTTTCCCCTCCCAGAGCCCGGGCAACCCCTTAGCCCGGTTGCGGGTCTGAACAAAGGTCGATTAATTACTCACAGTCTTGTCCACATCTGTTGATAACTACCTTTTCCTTCGGCAGGGACAGCAACTGCACAGCGAAATCCGACAAACTATCAACTCACGATCGCACGGAATGGATTTCTGGGCCCCTGATTCCAATAGAGCAACGTTGATCGAACCGCGCATTGGGCCCATAACTTTGCGCACGAACTCGACCCGGTTTCTCGAGCCTGGTTGCTTGGGTTAAGAGAAATTAGACGGCCAATGGAAGGAGATAAGCGCTTTCGAGGATTGTCTCAAGCGAGGCAATCAAAATTTGGAGAACAGCGCGAATTTGAAAGAGAATCCATGGCGCAATTTTATTACCGTGCAAGGACGCGACTCCGCATCGATCTTCGCATCACTTTTGCCTGTTGCATGGTGACCGCTCCCAGAGCCATTGAGAGCGCTCTCAGAATTTTCTGCGTCAAAACAAAAAATTATGAGTTGATGAATTCGGAATCCACTCCCGGTTCCCAACCATGAAATGACAGGCGCACGAGGACGAACTTGCGAACCAAAAGATCACGAGACCTTCTCCAGCGGGGATTAAAAAAAATTCCAGGCGCGGTAAATTCTCCCGTGCGCGCATGGTCGGCGGTCAACGGCTCCCCGCTTTTCATTGAGCGCGCCGGCGGAGCGTACGTTTTCGATGCCGATGGAAACCGCTTCATAGACTACGTCGGCTCCTACGGACCAGCGATCCTCGGGCACGCGGATGCGCGTGTTTCCAGCGCGGTCGCGGAGCAAGCAAAAAAAGGTTTCAGCTTCGGTGCGCCTACCGAACTCGAAGTTGAACTTGCAGAAACGATCAGCAGTGCAATCGCCGCGGCCGAAAAGGTTCGCCTGGTCAATTCGGGGACCGAAGCTGGAATGACCGCGATTCGCATCGCGCGCGCGGCGACCGGCCGCGACAAAATCATCAAGTTCGACGGATGCTATCATGGACATAGCGATGGTCTGCTGGTGCGCGCCGGCTCCGGCGGCATGACGCTGGGAATTCCCGACAGTGGTGGGGTTCCAAACGCCGTCGCGGCGATGACGCTTATCGCTCGCTACAACTCGCTGGAAAGTGTTACTGGATGTTTCCAGGCCAACCCCGGCACCGTCGCCGCTGCGATCGTGGAACCGGTCGCGGCCAATATGGGGGTGGTCGCGCCGATGCCGCAATTCCTCAAAGAGCTGGCCGCGCTAGCACACAGTCACGGCGCGCTGCTCATATGCGACGAGGTCATCACCGGCTTTCGCCTTCGCTACGGTTCGATCGCCGAGGAAATGGGCGTCGCGCCGGATCTGATCATGCTCGGCAAAATAATCGGCGGCGGCATGCCGATTGGCGCGGTCGCTGGGCGCGCGGATTTGATGGATCTCCTCGCACCCGCGGGACCGGTCTATCAGGCGGGGACGCTTTCGGGAAATCCGATCTCGGTGCGGGCCGGCTTGGAGACGCTGAAAATACTCGCGCAGCCAGGCGTATATCAGCAACTGGAAAAGTCCGGCGAGAGTCTGGCGGGAGGCCTCGCCGATGCGCTGCGCAGCTCGGGCGAGAAAGGATGCGTGAATCGAGTGGGATCCCTGGTCACGATGTTCCTCGGGCGCGAATCGGTCACCGATGCCGATGAAGCACGTCGCTCAGACACCGCAAAGTTTGCGACGTATTTCCATCGGATGCTGGAGCGCGGCATCTATCTGCCACCGTCGCAGTATGAAGCGATGTTCCTTTCGCTCGCGCATAGTGTCGCCGACATCGATGCGACCGTGAATGCGGCGCGTGAGTCATTGCGCGATCTCGCGACAGCCTGAGAAAATTTCTTCCAAAATCGAATGCCGGATGAAAACGCAAAGCAGGGCCGCGGCAACAACTGGCTCTATCTGGCGGCGGCGATGCAATTTACCACCTCGCCGCTGGCCGGCGGGTTTGTGGGTTATCTCGCGGACAAATATTTTCGCCCGCACGGCCCCACACCGATTTTTGCGCTGCTGGGTTTCCTCCTGGGCTTTATCGGCGGCACCATAAATCTGGTTCGTCTGTTGAAGGTTCCACCCAAGACGCCCTAGCAGGGTGACGAGAAAAGTGGCAATCGCGACACCATGACCACACTCGTTATCGACACCCTGCATAAAGGTGGCTGCTTTCCTCAATCTTCTCTCCCTAATCGGGGAGAGATAAGAGAGAGGGAGCAGGCCGCAAGGATTTTCGCAACGGCCTGCTAGCCGATGCCCACCATTCGTTCGATCCAGCTCACCAACCTCGCGCTGGTTTTTGTCAGCGCCGCACTGATGGCGTATTTCGTTTCCTCCGCGGCGGCGATAGGATGCCTGATCGGCGGAGCGGTGGTAGTTGCGAATATGTTCCTGCTCGCGGTGCTCGGACGCTTCGCCTTGTCTGCCGCGCAACAAAGCGGAGGAGTCAGCAAGCTCGGCCTTGCCGCGCTGCCGCTTAAAGTCGGGCTGGTGGCAGGACTGATATACATCGTCTTCGCGCGGGTCCATATCGATGGATTGGGCTTTGCGCTGGGCGTCTTGACTCAGGTGACGGCGATAATTATTGAAACCGGGCGAACCTCGTTGCGAAAGAATCCAACTGATTCCGGAATTCCGGAGGAACTTTGAAGCCAGTCAATTTTCTCGAGCTGCTGGGTGGCGGAAAAATCCCCGAGGTGATCCTCGGCACCTGGATCGTGATGGGGATACTGCTGGTGTTCGGATACCTGGCCGGCAATGCCATCAAACGCGCCGCCGACCCGGTCGTGCCGGATGAGGGCGGATCGCTGCGCGCGATCGGTGAGGCGATCACGGAATTCATGGACAGCTCGGTCCACGGCGTGATCGAGGACCATCACTATCGGGCCCTGGTGCCGTTTTTCGGCAGCCTCTTTATGTTCATCGTGGTAGCGAATTTTGTCGGCTTGCTGCCCGGCATGGAGCCGCCGACTGCAGACTCCGATCTGACCTTTGCGCTCGGCGCAATTTGCTTCGTCTTCTATGTCGTCCAGGGCTTCCGCTCTAACGGCCTATGGTATCTACGCAGCTTTCTGGGTCCGGTGTTATTTCTCGCGCCGCTGATGCTACCCATCGAGCTGGCCGACAATCTCTTCCGCCCGTTTTCGCTCGGCGTTCGTCTCTACGCGAACATGTTTGCCGATCATACGGTGCTCGGAATCTTTACCGGGCTGACCTACCTGATTTTTCCACTGGCGTTCTATGCGTTGGGCGCGATCGTATGCGTCGTCCAGGCGCTCATCTTCATGATCCTTTCGCTGAGCTACGTGAGGCTTGCCGCGAGCCACGAGCATTGATGCGGCACTTTATTGAGGACTTTTCGCGACCTCTTCGAACGGCTTGAGCAAACGGTGGTGGTAGAGGAAGAGGACAAGGGCTGCGGCCGGGCGGCAAGGCGCGATCGACAAGGAGGACTGATTTGATGATTCGCAAACTCTCAACGGTGATTGGTACGGTTACGATGCTCGTGCTCGCGTCGCCCCTGCTTGCAATGGCGCAAGAGGGCGCTGCGGGCGGTGGTCATGGCGGGACGGCTGGTCTCATCGCGCTCGCTGCGAATATCGGTATCGGAATCGCCGCGTTCGGCAGCGCGCTCGGACAGGGACGGGTGGGCGCCGCCGCGATGGAATCGATCGGCCGCAATCCCAACAGCACGGGTCAGTTGTTCACCCCGATGATCATCGCACTCGCGTTCATCGAGGCATTGACCCTGTACGCATTCGTCGTCGCGTTCCTGCTGCAAGGCAAAATCTAGGCGACCGCGAAGCTCCATTTCGCAACCACGGGGTCCCGCTTGGGGCCCCGGTTCATTTGGGCTCTTCAGTCGCCGCGCTTCGCAGCTTTTCAATCACGGCGCTTTGCAGCTTTTCAATCATGGCGCTTTGCGCCCTGCAGCACATCGAATGCGGCGCGACGGCGTTCGCGTTTTAGCAGGACGTACATCGCACCCGCGCCACCATCCTGCGGCCGCGCGGTCGAGAAAGCATGCACGTGCGCGCCGATTTCCCCATGCGAGAGCCATTGCGCGCTCCCATGCTTGAGGACCGGGCGGCCGCCGGGAGAGCCGAGACCCCGGCCATGCACCACCAGCACGGTCCGCATCCCTTTGCCGACCGACTTAATGATGAAGTCGCGCAGCGCCTGCTTAGCGTCCGGCTGAATCATCCCGTGCAAGTCGATGTGATCCTGCACCGCGAATTCGCCGCGGCGCAGCCGGCTCAGCAAGCGCGGGTCGAGGCCGACGCGCGCGCCCTCGACATACTCGTCGGTCTCCGTAAGATCGAAGCTGCCGACACCCGACACGAGGTCGGAAAGCGCGGCGAGGACCTCGGCTTCTTCGCTCACCACCGAGCGATGAACCTCCGGTACCACGGGCATCCGATGGCCAGTGTTGTTGTCGAACCGACGCACGCCGGCATAGGCCTCGCGGAGGATGGCGGTCTCATCGACTGGCTCGAGAGTCGCCGGAGGCGCCGAGGAATTCACCACCGGCTTGGCGGCGGGCTTCAAGGGAAGCGGATGCATCGGGACCGCGCTCGCCTTCTCGCCCAGCAGCTTCTTCAAATCCTTGAAGGGCGAAAAAGAAACCGGCTTCTGCTTCGGGGCTGGATCTACATCTTCGCCCCGGGGCCGAGATTTTTTCTTCTTCGCCATGTCCAGGTTCCAAGGTGAGCGGAACCAATTGTAGCGGAAACGGATAAGATAGTGACGCCGTTCGATTAGTTTCGTAGGATTGGTCGTCACTTCCTGTTGGCACCGGAGTTCTGATGAGAAGAGCCGCAATGATTATCGGCGCAGTGTTCGCGGTGGTCGTCATCATTCTCGCCGCGATTTTCCTCTACGCGGCGCGCAACCTCAATTCGATCATTGCGGAGCGGCAACCGGTCCTGATGCAGAAGGTCAGCGATGCGCTCGGGCGTAAAGTCGAAGTGGCAAGCATCGAGGCGTCGCTTGGATGGGGCATCGTCGCGCAGTTGACAGGGTTGAAAATCGAAGATGATCCTGCGCTGTCGGATCGTCCATTCGTCGAAGCGAGCGATGCCTACGCGAGGGTGGACTTGTTGCCGCTGCTCTCACGTCGCATCGACGTGACCCAGGTGACCTTGAAGAATCCTGTGGTGCGCATCATTCGGACCGAGCAGGGCGGCTTGAATGTCTCGACGATCGGAAAGCGCGCCGAAAACGAGAAGAAGCTCCCTGGGAATCCGCAGCCTGGGGCGATCGAAGGAGCGCCGATCACAACCGAGCGCGGCAGCGAACGGAAGTCGAAGAAAGCCGGCAGCGAAAATCTCGCCGCGATTTCTGTGAAGAGTCTTCTCGTCAACAATGGCGTCATCATCTACGAGGAACGCGGCGCAAACCATCAGACCCTGACCATCAGCGACGTCGATCTCTCCGTGAACAGCTTCAGCTTCACGCGCGCCTTCGATTTCTCGCTCAAGCTTGCGATCCTGTCCGACAAGCAGAATGTCGATGTCTCGGGGAACGTCGGATCATTGGCGCCCGCCGGCGCGCTCGAGGTGAAGAGTGCGCAGCTTGCTATCGAGGCCAAAGTTGGACCACTCGATTTAGCGAGGCTGCGCGCAATTGGTTCGATCGGCAAGTCGATCCCGGAGGCGCTCTCGGTTCCCGATCCTGTCTCGCTCGAGGTCAGGGCGGACGGCACGCCTTCCGCCATCAAGTTTCATGTCGAAAGCGATCTGACCGGTAACCGCATCGCCTGGGCAAACTCCTTCGACAAACCGGCGTCGGTCACCTTCAAGCTCAGCGCCGACGGTTCGCGCTCGGATTTGAGCGTCGCGATCGCGCAGGCGAACATCATCCTCGCGGACCTCGATGCGAAGGCGTCCAATATCACGTTCGGCGACGGCAACCTCAGCGCGCGCCTCGACACCAATCGCTTCGATGTCGGCTCGCTCGCCAAGATGGCGCCGGCGTTGCGGAAATACGACGCCTCGGGCCACGGCGAAGTCCACGCCGACCTACAGATGGCGAACAGGCAACCGAGCGCACATGGCGCGATCTCGCTGGCAGAGGTCGCATTATCGAACCCTGGGGCCAGGCAGTCCCTGATTAAGAACCTCACCGGCGACATCAAGCTCAACGGCAACGCGGCCGACGCGGGTCCATTGAAATTCGACCTCGGCGATGGGCATGCGACCGCGACCCTGAACCTTAGCTCGCTGCAGCCGGTCAAAGGCGCCTACAACTTTTCGATCGACAAAATACGGCCGA
>JBGPMZ010000070.1:0-8396 GCA_041487255.1 Binataceae bacterium (SeqCode)
ATTACCCGCTCAGGTCTCGGGAGGAGTGTTTGGCGGAACGTCGGTGTAGCCGAGCGATGCGTGCATACCGTAGCCGACCAGCCGCCGCAGCGGTTTGGAAAACGTGCGCGCGATATCGAGCGGCGTGTCGAGGTATTGGTTCTCCTCCTGCCGGAGCCATCCGAGCGAGTAGGAAAGGAAAACGCCATAGCGCCATTCGTCGGCGGTGCGATTCGCGCCCGCGCCATGCAGCGTACCGCCCATCCAGAGCAGCACCGATCCGGCCGACATCTCCGCCGCCACCACTTCGTCATCACGCGCGACGCGTCCCTCGGCCCATCGATGGCTCCCTGGCACCAGATGCGTACCGCCATTGGCCTCGGTGAAGTCGCTGATCGCCCACATACTCGCCAGCACCATGTTCGGTCGCGGCACTTTGAAAAACTGGAAGCCATCTTCCTCGCGATGGAGCACCTGCACCGTCGCGCCGGGCCCCACCACCAATCCGGCAGTCGCATGGACCTGGTAGCCCGCGCAGTTCGGCTTCAGGAGCGCATCGCAGGCCGAGAGCATCAGCGGATGCATCACGAAGGATCGATAAGTTTCGGATTTTGCGACCAGCGCGGTGATGCGCTTGGTGTTGCCGGGATAGAAACTTCCGTTGCCTCCGGAAGCCTCGTAGGCCTTGTTGAGCCGATCGCCCGCATCCGAGGTTACAAGATACGGCGCGAGCTCGCGCTTGAGCGCCTCTCGCGTGCCGCCGTCGGTCACGGCGGCCACGACGACGCATCCCGCGTTCTCGAGGCATGCAACGACATCACTAGAAGGCGCATTCGCCGGCAGCACGGGAATCGAGGCCATCGGGGAGTCTCCGCTTTGTCGAGGAAAACCTGATTGCCTTTATCATCCACTTTTGACGACCGTCAATCGACTCGCCGCCGGCCGCTCAATCGCGTACCTTGTCTTCATGCCGCAACATCGAATCGTGTCTCTGCTGCCGAGTGCGACCGAGATCGTGTGCGCGCTGGGATTCGAGAGTGAGCTGGTCGGGCGTTCTCACGAGTGCGATTTTCCGTCCTCGGTGACACGGCTGCCCGCGCTGACGGAGCCGAAGTTCAATCCCGAGGGCAGCAGCGCCGAGATCGATGCGCGCGTGAAGACCATCGTGCGCGATGCGCTGTCGGTCTATCGCGTCGACACGGCGAAGCTGCGTGAGTTGCGTCCTGACGTCATCGTCACGCAGTCGCAATGCGAGGTGTGCGCCGTCAATCAGGCCGACGTCGATGCCGCAGTCGCCGAATGGACCGGCACCCGTCCCAAGGTTGTGTCGCTCGCACCGTACTCGCTGGCCGATGTCTTCGCCGATATGCAACGCGTCGCCGTGGCTCTGGGAGCAGCCGAGCGCGGCGACAAACTGGTGCACGATCTGCAAATGCGATGCGCCGAAATCCGCGAGGTCGCGAGCAAGCTGAAAAATCGGCCGACCGTCGCATGCATCGAATGGATCGAGCCGATGATGGCGGCGGGCAACTGGATGCCGCAATTGGTCGAGATGGCCGGCGGCACGAATCTCTTCGGCAAAGCCGGTGAGCATTCCCCATGGATGAAGTTCGACGAGCTGGCCGCCGCCGATCCCGAGGTGATCATGATCGCGCCGTGCGGCTTCGGCATTCCGCGCGCGTCGGAGGAACTGCACTTTCTACAAAAGCAAACTGGTTGGAAGGGAATCCGCGCGGTGCGTGATGGACGAGTCTTCCTGGCCGACGGCAATCAGTACTTCAATCGGCCGGGCCCTCGCATCCTCGAGTCGCTGCAGATACTCGCGGAAATGATCCATCCGCACACCTTCCGCTTTGGTTTCGAGGGCGCGGCCTGGCGCACAGTGGGATGACTACTTTCCCGATGGCGACAGGTATCGAAGTCCCTGGCGCAGCGGCGTGAGCTGAATTCCAAATTCCGCGACCAGTGGCTTGATATCGGTCGCGTTGTCGGCGGTCACGAACGTTACCGCGTCGCGCGAGAGCAGCGGGGTCGGCAGCATCTCCAGAAGTGATGCCCCAGCACGCATCGCGCCTTCGGGAATGTGAATGATTGGACGGCGACGGCCGGTGACCTCCATCAGGATGCGAATCATCTCATCGAAAGTCATCAGGTCTGGTCCACCGACTTCAAAAGTGCCGTTGCATCCTTTCCCGCTGATCGCCGACGCAACGCACTCCGCGAGATCATCGACCAGCACCGGCTGAATCTTCTGCAATCCGGTCCCCGGCACGCCGAACACGGGCGAAAACTTCAGCAGCTTCGCGAAGCCATTCATCACCTTGTCTTCGGGACCGTACACCAGCGAGGGACGAAGGATGGTGTAGGCAAGGCTCGAATCGCGAATCGCGCGCTCTGCCTGTCCCTTGGCGCGAAAACCGGGATGCGTCGCGTTCTCATCGGCCGCGGCGCCGCTGACGTAGACGAACTGCTCAACGCCAACTTTTTTCGCAGCGGCGAGCAGCGCGATGGTGCCGCCGTAGTCGACGCGCTCGAACGTCAGCCCCCTCTTCGGATTCTCAACCGGATAGCCTTCGAACTGAACCGCGCTAACCACCGCCCGTACTCCACTCAAGGCGTTTGGCAGAGTCGATGGCTCCGTGACCTCGGCGCGAACCCATTCGAGGTTTGGAAGATCGAGGCGTTGGCGCGCGCGCTCAGGTGAGCGGCTCATCCCACGCACGCGAACCTCAGGCATGGTGGCGAGGCGTCGCACGATCGCGCGTCCGATGAAGCCCGACGCGCCCGCGACAGCAACAATTCTTCCCGGCATGGTTGGTTATCTTCGCCACTCGGATGAGAATGGCGCCCGCGGCAAAAACCTTCCGCGTCCGGCTCGCGCCGTCGGCTTGCGAGCACTGACGATCGGCTCACCGCGTGAGATCGTAGCGCGTGGCCATCCCGTGACCTCGAAGCCTTCGAAAGGATCGTAGTCGGCGCGCGAATGCATTTCGCTCGCATGCACGACGACTTTCGCATCAGGATCGAACACCACCAGGTCGGCATCGGCGCCTTCGACGATCGCTCCCTTGCGCGGATAGAGCCCGAAGATCTTCGCCGGATTCGCCGCCACCAACTCCACCATCCGCTCCAATGAGATCCGCCGCTTCACGACACCCTCGGAATAGAGCATCGGAACGAGAGTCTCGAGGTTCGACATGCCGGGCGGAATTCTCGTGAAGCGATCGGCCGCGGTCTTGCGCTCAAGCGGCCAACTGCAATGGTCGGTCGCAACGACATCGACGGTGCCGTCCGCGAGCGCTTCCCAAATCGCCTCGACGTCGGCGCGCGCGCGCAGGGGAGGATAGCCGACATACTTCTCGCCTTGCGGCTCGAGAAATTTCTCCTGCGTCAGGTAGAGATAGATTGGCCGAGTCTCGGCGAGGACCGCGCGGCCGGCGCCATTGCGGCGCGCGCGACGAATTTCATCGATTGCGGCTTTGCTCGACAGGTGCACGAAGTATGCGGGTGCTCCGGTGAGCTCCGTCATCTTAAGTCCGCGCAGCACCGCGGCGGCCTCTGACAGCGGCGGGCGGCTCGCGGCGAAGTGCGCGACGCTGCGATTTCCCGCGCCGAGCAGTCGCTCGGTGCAGTAGCCGATCAGATGCTCGTCCTCAGCGTGAATGGCGAGCAGAGCGCCGGAATCGGCAGCCATCTTGAACGCGCGCAGAAAATCGCGAGCGCGATCCTCGAAGCCGCGCATCATGAAGATCTTGAAGCTGCTGACGCCACGCTCGACGGCCTTCGGAATCTCGGCGATGGTCTCGGCGGTGGGGTCGAGGATCGCGATGTGGAATCCGTAGTCGATAACAGCGCGGCCGCGAGCCTTATCATCCCACTTCGAAATCGCCTCGCTCAGCGAGCCGCCCGGGGCCTGGAACGCGTAATCGACGATTGTCGTTACGCCGCCGGCAGCGGCTGCGATGCTTCCCGATTCGAAATCGTCTGCGGTCGTCGCGCCGAACATTTCGGCGTCGAGGTGCGTGTGCGGATCGACAGCGCCCGGCAGAAGCAGCATCGCGCGAGCATCAATCGTCGAGGCGGCTTGCTCTAACGTGCCCGGCGCAAAGACGCCGGCAATCTTGCCGTCCTTAATGCCGACATCGGCCAACTTCGTCGCGTGGGGCGTGACGACCGTTGCGCCGGTGATGGCAAGGTCGAGCATCGAGGTTCGACCTCAGCGATGCGCGCGCACTTTCCTCGGACGAATCGGCCGAATGCGATGCCGACGGCGAGTTTGCACAACTGGTTCGGCCACGGTACCGGGCCGATGCTCGCTCTTGGGAAGCGCCAACGGCGTGAGGCTGAAACGCGAAATCTCGGGACGGCAGTTGATGCGGATGCGCACCCAAAACGTACCGAGGCCGCGGTTGGTGTAGATGTAGAAATCCTCGTAGAGATTCAGGCCCGCATAGAACTGCTTTCCAATTCGAAGGATCGAGCGCAGCGGCGAGCCGTAAAACGGAATCCGCACGACGCCGCCATGCGTATGCCCGGAAAGCATCACCCCGGGCCCGAGGTGACGTGCGTAAAGCGCGGTATCCGGATTATGCGCGAGGACAATCGTCGACGCATCCGGAGCGACGTCCTTAAACGCCCGCGAGGGCTCGGCGCGCCGCGACCATAGATCGTCGATACCGACGATGACGAGCTGCTCGCCCTTCAGCTTGAGGGGCCGGTTGGAATTCGCGAGCAAGTCCACGCCCGCGGCTTGAAGCGCCGCTGCGATGGTATCGAACGACGACCAGTGATCGTGATTCCCGGCCACCGCGAATACGCCGACTCTGGGATTGAGCCGCGCCAGCGCATGGCGGAACGCGCCGACATATCGGCGCATCGTGTCAGGACCCGAAAAATAATCGCCGGTGAGAAAAACGAACTCCGGCTTCTCGCGATTGATGACATCGACCGCCAGTTCGAGGCGCTCGACATCCTCATCCATGTCGAGATGGAAGTCGCTGATTTGGCAGGCGACGACGCCCTTGAGCGCCGCGGGCAACGCACGCACCGGAAGCGCGACGTTGGTTACCTCGACCGCATCGAGGGTGCGCCGCCACATGCGATGAATCGGGCGCAGCGCCAGCGGCGGTTTCCCCGTGCGCGCGGGTGATTTCTGATGTGCTGACTGACTAATGGCAACCCTCATTCAAAGACCGAACCACTACTATCTACCACTTCCTACTACTTCACTATCCCTAGAATACGCGAAGCAGCGCGCCGAAGCTGGGCAGTTCCACGATTCGAGGGTCCGCCGAATCGAGCTCCTCGTCCTCCAATTCCCAAGTGTGGTGATGGGGAATGTAGATTGCCGCCCGCAGGCCCGCGCGTAACGCAGGGTTGATGTCCGAGCGCGGACTGTTGCCAATCATGAACGTCCGCTCGCGATCGAGCCCGACCTCGACCACGAGGCGGCGGTACGAATCGGGATTCTTCTCGCGCGGCGTCTCGACCCGGCTGAAGTAGGGTGCGAGGCCCGAGCGCTCGAGTTTGCGCATCTGCTCGTCGCGTTGCCCCTTGGTAAAAAGGATCAGCTGATGACGCCCCGCCAGTTCCGGCACCGTTTCCTCGACGCCGGGCAGCAACTCGCAATGACGCTCGATGAGCTGAGTGCCGATTCTCTCCACTTCGCGGCGCAGCGGCTCGTGATGCAACTCGGGCGCGACCTGCGCGACCGCGCGTTCGAGCGCGATGACATAGGGCCGGCGGCCGTAGCCATGGGTCTGGATCAGCTCAAGTTCGGCCTCGCGCACCGCGGCCTTGATCGATTCGCGATGCGTATCGACGCCGAGTGCCGCGATCGCCTCGACGTACTCCTCAAACGCTTCGAGGAAGTGGATGTTCGAATCCCACAGCGTATCGTCCGCATCGAAAACGAGATTGAGCGGCGCTTCAGTGCGCCAATCAGGCGGAAAAGACATCGCACAGAGATCGTAACCACGAGCAGGGCCGGAGTAAATCAACCCCGATGCGCAACCGGCAGAACCATCAATGCGCCGCTGGCGGGGTTGCGCCCCACGTATACTTCAGTGTCGTAGACGCCGCGCAGATTTTGCTCGGTGAGGACGGCCTCCGGCGAGCCGCATGCGATCGCCACGCCGTCCTTCATGAGCAGTACGCGGTCGGCATACAACGCGGCGGTGTTCAAATCGTGAAGCGTGGCGATCACCGCCATCCTGCGTTCGGCGCATAGCTGGCGGAAGCGGGAAAAAATATCCGCAACGTGCTTCAGGTCGAGGAATGCGGTTGGCTCGTCGAGCAACGCGATCTTCGCCTCCTGCGCAAGAGCGCGCGCAAGGAAGACGCGTTTGCGCTCGCCGCCCGAGAGCTCCTGGATGGGTCGTCGCGCGAGTGCCAGCAGATCGAAGTGCTCGAGTGCGGAGTGCGCGATTTCCAGGTCGCGGCGCGTCTCGAAGTGAAATGCGCCAAGATGCGGGGCGCGCCCCATCAGGACGACCTCCAGCACCGAGTACTGGAACGCGATGGAATTTTCCTGCGCGACGGTCGCGACCAGAGTTGCCATCGAGCGGCGATGGTACGAATCGAGCGGACGTCCGAACAACTCAACATGGCCGCGCAGGCGAGGGAGCGTGCCGCCGATCACTTTCAGCAGCGTCGATTTGCCGGCGCCATTGGGACCGACGATCGCGAGCATCTCGCCTGCGCGAAGATCCATCGACACTCCATGCAGCACCTCAGTAGCGCCGTATCCGGCAACGACACCATCGGCCTTGAGCACCAAATCGTTTTCGATCGCGTCGGTCTCAGCGCGGATGGCTTCGGTCATAGCGAGAACGGCCTCCGGTCATAGCGAGAACGGCCTCCGGCCTTGGCGCCGCAGCATATAGATGAAGAATGGGCCACCGCACAGCGCGGTGATGGCGCCGACGGGAATTTCGGCGGGCGCGATCGCGGTTCGCGCAAAGAGGTCGGCGATCACCATGAAGGCCGCGCCGCCAATCAGCGACGCGGGCAGCAACAAGCGATGATCGGCGCCCAGCGCGAGGCGCAACATGTGCGGCACTATCAACCCGACGAACGAAATGATTCCGCTCACCGAAACCGCCGCGCCAATCATGACCGAGGTCGCAAAGAAAATGCCGCGCCGAAGCCTGTCCACCTCAACGCCCATCTCGGCCGCGGCTTCGTCGCCCAGGCTGAGCAGGTTCAGATCGCGCGCGCGGAACATCAGCACTGCGAATCCGATCGCCGCGAGTACCGCGACGATCCCCACCTCGCGATAGCTCGGCGCCTCGAGACTCCCCATCAGCCAGAACAGGATGCTGTGCGCGTAGTAGAAGTTGACGACGCTGTTGACCAACATGATCGCGGCGCCCCAGAAAGCGTTGAAGATGACCCCGATCAGAAGCAGGGTGAACGGTTCGAGGCGTCCGTCGATCAGCGCCAGGCGGTACACCGCAAGCGTCGCAACCAGCGCGGAGGCGAACGCGACGAGCGGCACGATCGCATCGGATATGGGGTTGGTCGAGAGCAGAATCAGCGCGATGATCGCGCCGAGCGCCGCGCCGCCGGAGATTCCCAGGATGCCTCCCTCGGCGAGCGGATTGCGCACCAGCGCCTGGAGCGCCGCACCCGCCGATGCGAGCACCGCTCCGACCACAGCGCCCATCAGCACGCGCGGGAGCCGCACGCCAAAGAAGATCGCGCGATCCACGCTGGCGGAATCGACTACTGCACGGACTAGATTGACTCGCACGCTGCCAAACGAGGCCGCGACGATCAGCGACACCAGCAATGCTGCCGTCAAAATCAGCAGCCACAGAATCATGCGGCTGCGAGTGAGGTACGCTCCTTCAAAAGCTTCGAGATCGAGCGGCGCGTTCATTGCGGAGTTTTCCACGCCTCGGGATGAATCAGCTTTGCGATGGTTTCGAGCGTAGTTCCCACCCGTGGCCCGGGATGCAGCGTCGGGTCTTCGGGATATCCAATCACGCGGCGATTTCTGACCGCGGGGATAGTTGGATAAGCCTCCCAGAACTGCGCGGGCGATTCGGGGTCGGTCCCCATCTGACCGTCGATGATAACCTCCGGCCGCATCGCGACGATGTACTCCATGCTCAACTGCGGCCACTGCTGCGCCGACGCATCGGCGATATTTTCCGCGCCCGCGATTTTGATCAGGTCATCGAGAAAGGTTCCCGGTCCAACCGCGACGATCGGCTGATGCCCCACCAGCATCAGCGCGCGCCGCGCCGGAAACAGATGCACGCGGGTGCGCACGTCGTTCACGTTCGCTTCGATGCCGGCAACAATCGCATCCGCCCGCTGCGGATGGCCGACCCGCTTTCCGATCAACCTGATGCTCTGCTCGATCTGCGGCAGGGAGTCGTCCTCGATCATCAAGGTCTCGTACCCCATCG
>JBGPMZ010000071.1:0-8345 GCA_041487255.1 Binataceae bacterium (SeqCode)
CGCCACGCGCGATGAATGCGTCGGAGACATGGGAGCCGAGGAATCCCGCTCCGCCGGTTATGAGAACCTTCATTTTTCCTCCACTAATCTTGCACTCGGAAACGCGCTCAAGAAATCCGTACGCGCGGAGACGCTTGTGGCGCGAACATTATAAGGGAATGGAGTCGCTATAGCAGCGCACGGGGACGCGTTTTGGCGATTTCCAAAACTTGGCGCGGATCGCCTTCGAAGCCGCCCTCGAATTGCACCCGCGTCACCAGCACGCTCCCTTGTCCGGCCGCGATCTCGATTCCACCGTCAGCATCGCCGACCATCTCACCCGGTGCGCCTCTAAGCGCATCCTCGTGTGCGATGCGCGCCTCCCAGATGAAGAGCTTCTGACCCGCGGCAAAGCAAAATGCCCCTGGATACGGATGCGTGACGGCGCGGACCAGATTGAAGATGCGCCGCGCCGGCCATCGCCAGTCGATGCGGCCGTCTTGGGGACGGCGGCGTCCGAAGTAGCTGCCGCGGCTGAGATCCTGCCTGGTTCGAGGCGCGCGGCCGGCGACGATCAGCGGATGGTATTCGCGGACAATCTCGGCGCCGAGGGGCGCCAGCTTGCGGTATAGGGTCAGCGCGGTATCGCTATCCTCGATGGGGCATGAGCGCTGCGCGACGATATCGCCGGCGTCCGCGCGCGCCACCATATGATGAAGTGTGAGGCCGGCTTCGCGCTCGCCATTGACGATCATCCAGTTGACCGGAGCGCGGCCGCGATACTTCGGAAGCAGGGAGCCGTGCAGGTTGAATGCGCCGATGGTCGCAAAGTTCAGAATCGCGTCAGGCAGTAGGTGTCGATAATAGGCCGAGTAGATGATCTCCGGGCGAAGCGCTGCGACTTGCGCAATGACGTCTGCATCGGCGCGCTCCGGCGTGAATACCGGAATTGAATTGCGCGCGGCGAGGTCCCCGCACGATCGCCACCAGACCTCCTCGTAAGGATCATCCTGATGCGTGAACAACGCGACGATCGGCGCGCCGAGCGCGAGCAGCGCCTCGATTACCGCATAGCCGGTGTCGTGATATGCGAACAGGACGCATCGCGTGCGCTTGACGGCGTTGTCGATGACAGCAGCGTCGATGGGACTCGAATCAGCCACTAATTGCGCATCGGCGGTCCAGGATCTTCCTCGTCGGCGCCGTGGACCTTGCGCACCAGGTACGTTGGCCGGCGGCGGACTTCGAGGTAGATGCGGCCGATATACTCACCTATCAGCGCGAGCGCGAAGAAAATGAATCCTACGAACGCGAACTGAACCGTGAACAGCAACCACAGCGCGCCTTCTTCCTGCGGCCCGAAGATCAACCGGTGAAGAACGAGGACGAGCACGAGCAAGGCATCGAGGAGCAGGATTCCGATTCCCATCAAGCTGAGAATCTGGATGGGAATCATCGAGAAGCCGGTGATGAGGTTGAGGCTGAGCGTCGCCAGCCGGATCATGTTGTACTTGGAGTCGCCGGCTGCACGTTCGGCATGACCGACGGGAATCTCGGCCACCCGCTTGGCGAAAGAATTGGCGAGCGCGGGAACGAAAGCGGCCTTCTCGTCGCATTCCACCACGGTGTCGACGATGTGGCGCCGATACGCCCGCAGCATGCATCCGTAGTCGTGCATCGGAACGCCGACGATCGCCGAGGTCAGCTTGTTGTGGTAGCGCGAGGCGATGCGGCGAAAGGCCTGGTCCTGGCGCTCCTCGCGCCATCCGCCGACGACGTCGTTGCCGTCATCGATCGCCTGAATCAGCCGCGGAATCTCCTCGGGGGGGTTTTGCAGGTCGGCGTCGAGGGTCACCACGATATCGCCCCTGGACTGCTTGAATCCCGCGAGGATTGCCGAGTGCTGACCGAAGTTGCGAGACAACTCAACCACGCGAACATGCCCGGGCGCCTCGGCGGCGAATCCGCGCAGCATCTTGAGCGAGTCATCCACGGAGCCGTCGTCGATGAATACCACTTCCCACGGCCGGCCCATCGGTTTCATCACCGCAGCGAGCCGCGTCCACAAATCGGGAAGGTTTGCCGCCTCGTTGTATACGGGAATCACAACCGAGATCATTTCCGAGTCGATCGCGGGAATATCGTCGAATGGAAGAATGTTACTTTTAGTACTCATCAGTCGCGGCGCCGCCGGTTCCAGCGCATTCGGTCCTTCGCATTCTTACAGACGGATTGGGCCTGCAAAAGCCCATCGCCGCGCCCCGCATCGGCCTTTTCCCGAGGCCTGTCAAACAACTCGCCGCCGATCGATGCGAGCGAGGCCGACCCCGCGCCGCCGACGAGCGTGCTGTTGACGAGGGCAGCCGGCATCCTAACACTGCATCGTCATGGCATCTGCCCGGCGTCCAACGGTCCGCCTACTACTTATCGCAGCAGCTGCGCTGATCCTGTATTTGCCGGGCCTCGGCCGGCCCGCATTGTGGGAGCCTGACGAGGGCCGCTACGCCGAAATCGCGCGCGAGATGTACCTCAGCGGCGACTACGTCACGCCGCGCGACAACTTTGTCCGCTATTTCGAGAAACCGCCGCTGGTCTATTGGGCCGAGGCCGCGGCGATATCGATATTCGGCGCCGATGAGTTCGCGGTCCGGTTGCCTGCCGCGTTGTTCAGCGTCGCAGCGGTAGTGGTCACCGCCGCGCTGGCCGAAGTGATGTTCGGCGCGGCGGTGGCAATTCTCGCCGCGATCGCGCTCGCGTTGAGCCCGCTGTTTTTTGGATTCGCCCGCTTTGCGACGCTTGATCCCGCGCTGGCGTTTTTCATGACCGCTGCGCTGGGCGCCTTTTACCTCTCAGCACGCTCGCCAGACTTTCACAGCCGCGTGGGCCGCCGATGGTTCCTCACTGCCGCCGCGATGCTCGCGCTCGGCACCTTGGCCAAGGGACCAGTTGCGCCTGCGTTGTGTGGCGCCATCGCCCTGATCTGGCTGCTCATCGAGCGGCGCGGTTGGGAGATACGGCAAATGCCGTGGCTGCTCGCGGTCGTGGTCTACTGCGCGATCGTGGTGCCCTGGTTCGCCGTCGCGGCGCATCGCAATCCGGGCTTCCTCCGGTTTTTTTTCGTACACGAGCATCTTCAACGCTACCTGACGAACACCGAACACGGATGGGGTCCCTGGTTCTTCATCCCCATCGTGATCGGAGGCACGTGGCCGTGGTTTTTTTTCGTTCCGCTGGGAATGCGCGAGTTGAGCGCGCCTGAATCGGAGGAGTTTCGTTCTCGTCGGTCGGCGCTGAGGTTCCTCGTCGTCTGGTTCGTGGTGATTTTCGTATTCTTCTCGATTCCGCGCGCGAAGCTGGGCTCATACGTCCTGCCCGCGATTCCCGCTTTGTCGATTCTTGCCGGGGTGGGGATTTACCAGCTGTGGAGCCTCGACGTTCGCGCGGCGCGGCGAATACTCGGCGGATTTTCGGCCCTCACGCTGCTCGGCGCGATTGCAGCGACGATCGCGACGGTAGTCGTGCGTGGCAAACTTCCGTATGCACTCGCGGTCGATGCGTACCTGATTGCGGCACTGCTCGCATCGATCGCCGGCGTGTCTTTCATGTTGCATCGCGGGGGCAACCGGCCGGGCGCCTTTGTAATGACGCTCGCACTCGGCATGGTCCTCGTCATGGGCGTCGCGACGCGGGCGCGGAAAGATGGCGCCGCGCAAACATCCTATCGAACGCTCGCGAAGAACCTATCGCCGTACCTGCGGCCGGGATGCATCGTCGGGTCATATCGGCACAACGTCCATTCCATTCCCTTCTACACCGGATATCGCGAGGCGCTGGTTTCGTATCGCGGCGAGCTGGCGCCCTTCGGCGATGGCGAGGACGCTGCCGCAAGTTTTATCAACAGCGACGCCGACCTGCGCACCCGATGGTCCTCGAGCGAATGCTTCGTGCTGATCGCGAATCGAAAAGATCTGCGCGCGCTCGAAATCCTCACGCCCGCACCGGTTATCGTCGCATGCGAAGGAAAAAAGGTCGCGCTCTTCAACGGTCGTAATGCGCCCCTTGCTACTGATTGTAGCGGCGACATCCACTGAACGGGATCGACCGGACTTGGTTTGACTCAGTTCCAACTATAACCTTCTTACTGGTGGTGGGCATGATGATGAAGCTGGGAGGCCTCGTCGCTGCGGGCATGATGGCTTTTGCTTTCGCGGCGTGCTTCGCGCAGGTTAACCAGAGTGGCGCGCAAGAGGCGCTGGCCGCCGGACGCCTTGAGGAGGCCGCCAACGACATCCAGACCGCCCTCGCTCATGACCCCGACAATCCGCAACTGAAGCAGCTCGCTGGAGACATCTTCACTCGCCGCGGAGTGCAGTATTACCGAAATGGCACGATAATCGCCGCGGCGGATGATTTTCAAAGCGCGGTCGGCTATCAGCCCAACTACCCGATGGCGTGGGACTACCTCGGCATGATCGCCTCCCAGCAGATAACGGCGCGCAAGGAGCTGCTCAAGGTCCAGTCCGGCGGTATCGGTCCGTACCTCCCGCCCGGGACACGACCAAAGTCGGGGGAATGAGGTAGGATGTCGGAAACTTGGAACCTGGAAACTGTGGCTGATAGCAAATCCGAAGCGCCACCCGAGACCCCGCTCGCCGATGCGGCGCCGGCGATTCCGTCGGTCCTGTCGAACGATCACTCGCTCGGCGCGATCATGACAATTGCGCGTGAGGCGCGCGGTTTCTCACGCGAACAGGCCGCCAAGGCGTCCAGCATCCCCGCCTACTACCTGACGATGATCGAGACCGATGACTACTCGTCGATCGCCGATCAGCTTTACCTGTTGCCGTTTCTGCGCCGATACGCAGCGTTCGTAAACCTCGAGCCGGAGGAAGTTGCCAGCCGTTTTATCCGCGATGTGCAACGTGCCGACATGAATCCGGGACGGCCTTCGGAACCGATCGCGATGTTCGCACCGCGCAAGCCCTTCCCATGGGGAATCGTCATCAGGATCAGCTTCGCAGTGGTTGCTATCACGGGCGCGTGGTTCGGCTATCGCTACTTCATCGCGCACAAATCGGCAACGGCAACTGCGAAACCATCGATGGCTGTCGAGCAAGCCGTTCCCGAAGGGCAGCGGGTCGCGCCCAAAGCTGCGGGCGCTGCGCCTGCTCCGATGACGATTCCTTCAATCGCGATGGTGCCTGCCACGGCGGCTTCGGTTGCACATGCTCCGGCAGCGGTTACGTCGCCCGCAGTGGCGCCTGCGGCGGTGGCTTCCAGTGCAGTCGTCTCCGCCCGAGTCGCACATCCGGTGGCTTCGGCGCCGCTCGGAACATCCGCACCCAAATCATCCGGGCACTCAGCCGCGCCGGGTTCGTCATCGTCACCCTCGCGATCGTCGAGCGGGCGTCCGCGAGGTTCGATCAGATCTTCGTCAACCGCACGGCGTCTGTCAGTGCAGAATTGAGTTGGCGATCTCCTCGGCCACCAGCTCCTTGGCGCTTCGCACGTCATCGCTCGGATGGACCACGACCACGGCCAACAGCTGTTCGGGCGAGCCGCCCACGGTCGCGCGCGCGACAATCGCCCGATCGTAGATTTCCTCGTCGCTGGCGTTGCCGGTGGGACCGAAGCGTGGACCCTCGGGCCGTGTCATCTCGTTTTTGAAGCTCTGATAGTTGCGCAGGGCGATCATCGGGTCGGTGGGGTCCATCATCTGACGCCGCGCGGCTTCGGAATAGGGATCGAGGGGTTTGTTGCCCGTGTCGCCGATTGGCGGGGGTTCGGTGCCCGCGGCGCGTAGCAGCTTGGCAATCAGCCATGGGTCTCCAGGTCCGAGATCCCCAAGCACCACTCCGGGCTTGAGAAGTTTTTCACTCAGCGTGACGGTGACCGTGACCGGAGCGCCGTGGCCGCTCTCGGGACTTCGATGGGCGCCGCGAAAATCCTGCTCCAGAGTTTGTTGCACCACCGGATCGGTGCAGACCGCGAACACCGGCGCGGTTTGAGGAACCGAAATCTTTCCATCGGTCTGAACTTCAGTCGCCCGCGCGACGCCCTCGGCCATGACAATCAGCGCCGCGAGCAGCGCCCCGATTCGAATATGGAAAGCCCCCACCGTCATCTTCGTCGGCTCAACGATATGCCCGTGCCGCTTCGATCGGCCATATCGCAATTACCTCATCACCCCGCATTACGTAGTACTCGCTATGCAGGTTGATCGTCGTGTCGTTGTGACTCGGCACGATCTCGATTTTCATGCCCGCATCGATCTCGGTTCCCGACGCGTCGAGGTGACCGTGCTCCTCGGACAGGCGCGATACCTTGATCGGCAGGTGTTTACCGCAGGGCGCGCCGAACTCGTTGGTCAGCGACTTCATTCCGGCATCGATGATTGCGCGATCGCCGCGGCGCGAAATCACCGTGGTCAGCAGCGTGAGCGCGGGACGACCGAGGTCAGGCCTCACGATGCGATAGGCGCCGTCCATGAACACATACGAACCGGCCTGCACCTCCGTCACCTCGGGCCACGAGCCGGTGAGGTCGTAAGTTCCGGTGCCCC
Organism: Binataceae bacterium (SeqCode); assembly: GCA_041487255.1. Lineage (GTDB taxonomy): Bacteria > Desulfobacterota > Binatia > Binatales > Binataceae > DATGKG01. The sequence goes on from JBGPMZ010000071.1 coordinate 6,542, forward strand.
CAGCGCTGACGATCTCCGGCGCGAATCCTGCGCTCCGCAACGCCCCGACATGACGGCTCAGCTCAGCAAGCGCCTCGCGCGCGATGCGCTCGCGCTTTTCCTTTTCCGGCACCAGGACTGCGTGACCTTCGTAGCCCATGATGCCGCGATAGCGCAGCGGTCCCCCATTGATGCGCCGGGCGAGTGCGACCGTCTCCTCGGGAGTTGCAGTGCCGCATCGATGCATCCCGGTGTCCACTTCGATGATCACGTCGATCGCGCGATCGACGCGCTTCGCGCCCTGTTCGAGTTCGCGAACATTCAATTCGCTTTCGACCGCGACGATAATTTCCGGCTTCGGCGGAAGCGCGAACAGGCGTTCGATTTTTTGGGCGCCCACGATTTGGTTTGCGAGCAGGATCGGACCGAGGCCCGCGCGCGATAGCACCTCCACCTCACCGAGCTTCGATGCGGTAATTCCAATCGCACCCGCTTCGAGCTGGCGGCGCGCAACTTCCGGGGTTTTCGGCGTCTTGAAATGAGGCCGCAACTTCTGCGGTCGATTGGCGAAGAACGCCGCCATCGCGCGGAGGTTCGCCTCCATCACCTCGAGATCGAGGAGCAGCGCCGGCGTATCGATATCGTTCTTGCGCATGGGGACCCTCAAGGAAGCTTCGTGTTCAGCACTTCCTGGGCACGCGCGGCGCGCCATTTCGTGAGCCGATCGGAGAGCTGATCGTCATTCAGCGCGAGAATCGCGGCGGCGAACAATCCCGCATTGGCGGCGCCGCCTTTGCCGATCGCCATCGTCGCGACCGGCACACCCTTCGGCATTTGCACGATCGAGAGCAGCGAGTCGAGGCCGTTGAGCACGCTCGTCATTGGCACCCCGATTACGGGCAGCGTAGTCTTCGCTGCAACGACACCCGCGAGATGCGCCGCGCCGCCCGCACCCGCAATGATTACCCGCAGCCCGCGTTCTCGCGCGTTTGCGGAATAGTCCAAAACCGCGTCGGGTGTGCGATGCGCGGACATCACGCGAACCTCATGTGGTACTTCAAGTTCAGTCATGACCTCGCACGCCGCCGACATGAACTCGTAATCGCTCTTGCTGCCCATGATCACGCCGACAATCGGCTTGCTGCTGGAATCGGCCATCGCGAGCTTCTCCTCGGACCGGATGTTACGTCAGCGCCCCCGCAGTATCCAACCTCGGAGGCAACGGTCAGGGAGTCACAGTGAAGACGTACTCGAGCTTCATTCCATCGGGATCGAGAAAGAATACCGCATAGTAGTCGGCTTCGTACTTCGGATAGTCCTTCGGCGGGTCGAGGATCTCCACCTGCATTTCCAACAAGATCCGATAGAGCCGGTCGACTTGCTCGCGGCTGTCGGCGCGGAGGGCCAGATGGTGGATGCCGGGAGCGAACCGATCGTGTCCGGCCGCGGCATTCTGAGCCCGATAGAGACCGATCGATAGACGAATGCCGCTCGTCGCGGGTGCTTTCCAGTCATATCCTGGCGGTTCTCCCGGAGCAGAGTAGTCTGCCGGTTCATAGCCGATCTGACGCAAGACGCGGTCATAGAAGGCTCTCGAACGCTCGAGATCCGACACATTCAAATCAAGGTGATGGATTAAGCCGCGGTGTTTCATTGATTCTCGTGTTACAGCTCGTGGGCGCGCCGTTCAGTTCGATTCGATCCAGTCGAGATCGCTTCCTGTGACGACATATCCATCGCCGGAATAATGCTGCAAAATTGACCTGGGTTAGTGATGGCTACCGCGATTCCTACCAACACTGCCGCATTCACCCTCGATCGAATC
>JBGPMZ010000072.1:0-8215 GCA_041487255.1 Binataceae bacterium (SeqCode)
CCATAGAGCGCGAAGCTCATCGCGACGATCAGGCCGACCGATAGATCGAACGCCGGGATCGCCATGATGCGTAAATCGAGGATCGGCTCGGGGAAGCGCAGCTCGTGGACGATCAGAATGATGAACGACGCGGCGGAAGCGGCGGTGAAATACCATACCCATGGCGCACTGAACCAATCGGCGCGCTGCCCGCGATCGAGCACGATCTCCATCAGCCCGAGACCGAGCACGAGGCATATGATGCCGAGGTAGTCGACGCGGCCGCCCTTGACGCGCCGCTGGCGCAGATACGCCGGGTCGTGCACGAAGGTGTAGACCATCAGCAGTGCGGCGGCGCCGACCGGCAGGTTGATGTAGAAATTCCACCGCCAGTTCCAGTTGTCGGTGATCCATCCGCCGAGCGTCGGTCCCATGATAGGCGCGACCATCAGCCCGACGCCCCACATCGCCATCGCGAGTTGCTGCTCGGCGGGCGGAAAGGTTTCCATCAGGATCGCTTGCGAGGACGGAATCATCGCCGCGCCGGCCGCGCCCTGGATGAGCCGGAAGATCACCATCTCATCGAGCGAGGTGGCCGCGCCGCATAGCCCCGAGGCCGCGACGAACACCGCAACTGACGCCATGAAGTAGCGCTTGCGTCCGAAGCGCGACGAGATCCATCCCGTCATCGGGATCATCACGCCGTTGGCGACCAGGTAGCTGGTGACCACCCAGGCGATCTCGTCGACGCTCGCGGAAAACGTGCCCTGCATGTGCGGCAGCGCGACGTTGACGATCGAGGTGTCGAGGACCTCGAGCGTGGTGCCGAGCATCACCGCGATCGCAATCAGCCATTTTTGCGCCGACCCGGCTTCGAGGTGCTGCTCGCTGGAAGTAGCCGCGGCGCCCATTGCTGCAAGAATAGTGGCAGAGCATACCGCTAAGAAGGGCAACCCGAAGAAAATTTGCTGAGTTGTAACATAAGAGTAATGACTTGAGTCTTTGAGACGGCTACCCTCGATTCATGCGGCTCGCTGCTATCGACGTCGGAACCAATTCAGTGCACATGGTGATTGCCGACGTGAATCGCGACGGCAACGTAGACGTCGTCGACCGCGTGAAGGAAACCGTTCGCCTCGGACGCCGCGCTTTCGAAACCGGAACGCTCGGCAAGGAGGCGATGGACCTCGCGGTCCGCACGCTCAGCAACTTCCAGAAGCTCATCAAACTTCGCCGCGTCAATCGGATGCGCGCGGTCGCGACCAGCGCGGTGCGCGAGACCAGGAACAGCGCGGAGTTTGTGACCCGCATCCGGCGCGAAACCGGCATCAAGGTCGAGATCATTCCGGGCGCCGAGGAGGCGCGCCTCATCTTCGTCGCCGCGCGGCATGCGATGGGGCTCGAGGGCGGGCCGCATCTGCTGGTCGATATCGGCGGCGGCAGTGTCGAACTGGTCATGGTGCGCGACGGCGAGCCGATGTGGATGCGCAGCCTCAAGCTGGGTGTTTCGCGCCTCAGCGAGCAATTCCTCGCCGATGATCCTCCGAGCCCGCGCCAGGTTCGCGATCTGGAAGCGCATCTTGCGGACGAGATGGGCGATCTGCTGAAGAGTGCGCGCCGCGACGGCGTCGAACGCGCGATCGGCACCTCCGGCACTGTCAACACGCTGGTGGCGATGGCGCGTGCGGCGCGCGGCGAGGAGTTAGGACGCCTCGGTGGCGCGGCGGCTTCGGCGGCGGAGATCGCGCACGTCCGGCGGCGCGTTTTGGAATGCGAGCTGTCCGATCGCCTCGAGTTGCCCGGCATCGATGCCAAGCGCGCCGACCTGATGCCCGCTTCGGCGATCCTGACCGACTACATCCTGCATCATTCGGGAGCGCCGGAACTGGTCGCATGCACCTGGGCGCTGCGCGAGGGCTTGCTGCTCGAACTGGCGGGAATCGCCAGCCGGCGCGAAGCCATCGATGCGCGAAAGCATTCGGTGGCGGCGCTTGGGCAGAAGTTCGAGGGCGCCAACGAGCACGGCCAGACCGTCGCGAAACTCGCGGGCCAGATCTTCGACGCGACCGCGGAAACCCTCGAGCTGCCGGCCGCCGCGCGCGAGATTCTCGAGTATGCGGCCCTGCTGCACGACATCGGTCACAGCATCGATCATGATCGGCACAATCGGCACTCATACTACCTGATCAAGAATGCCGACCTGTTTGGATTCACCCCGGACGAAATCGAGAGCATCGCGCAAGTCGCGCGCGGCCATCGCAAGCAAGGCGCGAAGGTGGACTCGCCCGATCTGTATGCGCTGCCGGAGGAAAAGCGGCGCATGGTGCGTGCACTGGCGGCGATCCTGCGCGTCGCCGACGGCCTTGATCGCACGCACTTCGGCATCGTCAAAAATGTCCACGTCAGCTATGCGCCCGGCAAGCTCTATATCGATGTCGATTCCGCCTCCGAGCGCGCGGACCTCGAGCTATGGACCTGCGAGAAGAGAGTCGACCTGCTGGCGAAACTGCTGGGCCGCCGGGTGACGCTTAGGCAGCGGAGCGACGGGCGCAAGAAGCCGGCAGTCATCGACGTCTCCGCCGCAATCGCCAGGCGGCAACGCGCCGTGTGACCGCCATTTTCGCGGCGCATAGAGCATGATTGCGGCGCGGAGCTTTCCACTTTTGGCAGCAGCAAACTTCACCGTCCCCCCGCATGATGCGACCGGCTCGGCGGCGCGTAGCGCAATCGACTTCTACTTTCGCGCGTTGATCGCACAAGTTCCCGCCGCCCAGAAAGGCGAAGCCGAACCGGTCCACCAGGTGCGCGTCGCCGCGCGCCGCTTGCGCGCCGCAGTCGGACTGTTCGCGTCCTACATTTCCGCGCTCCGGCCGAAGGCGACCGAGACCCAGTTGCAGTGGGTCGGCAAACAGGCCGGCGCGGTGCGCGACCTCGATGTACTCGAAGCACTGATGCAAAAGCGGGCGAAGAAACTCGACGCCCAGATCGCGTCGAAGCTCGAGCCGCTGTTCGAGGAAATGCGCGTGCGCCGCGCCAAGGCCGCGCAAAACCTCGCGAAGTCGCTGAGCTCGCGGCGCTTCAAATCGTTGGCGGCGAGGCTCTCGGGACCGATTGCGATCACCTCGCGAGGCGACGTCGCATTCGGCTCGGTCGCCGCCGATTTGTTCGCGCCACTACTGAACTCGATGATGCGCGCCGGCGCGAAGATGCACGAAGACCCTGTCGTCGACGAGCTGCATCGCCTGCGCAAGCGCGCCAAGCGGCTGCGCTACGCGCTCGAAATGGTGCGCGCGATCGACGAGAAGCAGGTTGGCGGCGTGCTCAAGGCTCTCGAGGATTTGCAGGATCTGCTCGGCGGATACCACGATGCGGTGGTGGCGGTTGAGTGGATCAAGGAATTCGCCGCCTCGCGCGAACTTCCATCCGAGGTCGCCTTCGCATGCGGCGCGCTGGCGCAAGCGGTTGCGCGGAGCGAACGCAAGCTCAGAAGCACAGGGATCAAAGCATGGCATCGGTTCGTCAAAAACAATTCCAATCGCACGACGAAGAAAGCGCTCCAGAAAGTCCAACCGAAAGGGGTTTCATCCGATGATGCTATACATCCTGCGCCACGGCCTCGCCGAAGAGCAGTCACCCAAGGGCGATGACTCCGCGCGCAAGCTGACTCCCAAGGGCGTCGACAAGGTTCGCAAAGCCGCGGCCGGCATGCGCGCGGCCAGCCTCGCTTTCAACGTGATTCTCACCAGTCCGATAGCGCGCGCGGCCGAGACCGCTGAAATCGTCGCCGGCGAACTGGGAAGTCCAAAGCCGCGACCGATGCCGGAGCTTTCGACCAGCACCTCGCCCGCTAATGCGCTGGAAGCACTGGCGAAGCAGCGCCTCCCTGAGAGCGTGCTGGTGGTCGGCCATGAGCCGACGCTGTCGCACCTGGCTTCGCTGATGCTGACCGGCTCGGACTCAGTGGCTATCGATCTGAAGAAGGGCGCGGTGATCGCGCTCGAGTTTCCCAATCGCGTCGAGCGCGGCGCAGCCAAACTTTGCTGGATGATGACCCAGCGGCAGTTGCGGCAACTGGGGAAATAGTCACTTCGTTCTTTTCTGCGATGCTTAGAGCACTGTTCGGTCAGAACAGCGGCAAATGGACGCCGGCGGTGACGAGCGCACCGCTGGCGACGCCCATCAGCGCCTCGCCCGCGACCAGACCGGCGGCAAAAAGGATTCCCGATCCGCCTTCCTCGCGCGAACGGCCGATGCCGGCGAGCGATCCAAGCAGAATCGCGACGCTCAATCCGAGCGGCAGGTAGAGCCCGATTGCGACCGGCATGATCGGCGTACGCCAAGAGCTTCCGCGTGCTTCGAGTTGGCCGTCGACGATTGCGAGCATTGCGGCGAGCGCGGCGCCGATCGAGATCGTGCCCCATCGCAGACCGCCGCTGAAAACGCCTTGGGTGACCTTGGCCATCAGAAACGCCTGCGGCGCCGCGAGCGCATTCGCTTTGGCGCCCGCGGTGCCTGCGATTCCATACGCATTCAGCAACAGGTTCAGCACCGGCGCAACCACAAACGCCGAAGCTATCGCGCCGAGCAGCACGGCGATTTCCAGCGAACGCGGGGTCGCGCCAACGAAGTGCCCGGTCGCGAGATCATGCATCGAGTCACCCGCCATCGCAGCGGCCGTGCATACGACGGCGCCGGCCATAATCGCGAGGCGCGGTCCGACCCCCGGCGAGACACCGAGCAGCTTCAGCACCAGCGAGAGCACCAGCAGCACGATCACGGTGACGCCGGAGACCGGATTGTTGGAAGCGCCCACCAGACCGCTCAGGTATCCGGCGACCGCGGTCGCGAAAAATCCGACGATCGCGAGTACGACCGCCATCGCGAGGCTCAGCGCGATGCTCCCGGTGAGCACCATGCAGATCGCGAAGATCACCGGCAGCGCGAGCCCTGAAGCGATGACGATCGCGGTGGGAGAAAGATCGGTGTCCTCGCGCGCCGTCGCGACCGCGGTGCGGCCTGCGCGAACTACGCGGATGCCCTCGACCAGAGCGTTCACGATGCGGCTGCGCAATCGCCACAGTGTGACGATGCCGCCGGTGAGCATCGCGCCGACGCCGAGGTATCGCACCTCGGTGCTCCAGACCTGCGTCGCGGCGGCGTAAGCGCCGAGTGGATGCAGCTCCGGATGACCGGCAGAGAAGATGGGAACTGCGACGAACCAGGCGACCGCGCCGCCGAGAAAAACCAGCATCGCGATTCGGACGCCGACGATGTAACCAACGCCCAGCAGCGCGGCCGAAATATCGACCGACCCCGCGAGTGCCGCGCTGCCGATCCATCGCGCCCCGGAAAACATGCCCGGAACGAAGCCCGCGATATCCTGCGAGGTTTTCAGCAACGCCGATATGATGCCGCCATACAGCAGCGGCGCGGCGTTGGCGGTCTTCGCGCCCGCGCGCAGGACCTCGGCGCACGCGACACCTTCCGGAAACGGCAGCTTTTCCTCCACGATGTAGGCGCGGCGCAGGAACACCACCAGCAGGCTGCCCATCGTGCCGCCCGCGAGACATAGCGCGGTGACGTCGAGATACGGCAGGTTGCCTTTCCATCCGAGAATCACCAACGCGGGAAAGGTGAAGATGGCGCCCGCTGCGACCGCCTCGCCCGCCGACGCTACGGTCTGCACTACATTGTTTTCGAGAATCGTGGAGCCGCCGAGGACGCGCAGAATCGCCATAGAAACGACCGCGGCGGGAATGCTCGCCGACACAGTGAGGCCGGCATACAGGCCCAGGTAGGCATTCGCGGCGCCGAGGATCACCGCGAGGATAATCCCGAGCACGATGGCCCGCGGGGTCAGCTCGCGCAATTCATCCGCCGCGGAAGGAGTCGGCGCCGCCTTGGTCGATACGTCACTCACGCCGGACGCCATCTCATGTTGAGGCAATGAAAAGCAAGCGGTGGCGCGGCGTAAATCCTAGCGCTGGTGCAAATCCTTAAGGGGCCGCGTATTAAGCACGTCGCTCGGCTCGAGCCATCCGCGGCGCGCCTGATTGACGCCGAACTGCAGCAAGCCGAAACCCTTGGGAGAGTGCGAGTCGCTGGAAATCACCAGCTTGACCCCCGCCAGCTTGGCGGCGAGGCAATTGGTGTCGGTGAGATCCAGGCGCTGCGCCTGCGAATTGACTTCGAGCGCGCATCCTTCGCCGGCGGCCGCGCGCATCACCTCGTTGAAATCGAAGCCGCTCGGCTCGCGCTCGTCGATCAGAATGCGGCCGGTCGGATGCCCGATCACGTCGACATTCGGATTTCGAATCGCGGCGACGAGTCGGCGTGTCATCTCGTCGGGCGGTTGCTTGAGCTTGTAATGCACCGACGCGACCACCCAGTCGAGCTCGGCGAGCACCTCGTCGGGAAGATCGAGCGCGCCATCTTCGAGGATGTCCACCTCGATACCACGCAACAGCTTCACCTTGACGCGCGACTGCACATCCTCGATCTCGCGCCACTGCTCGCGCAGCCGCTTCGGATCGAGGCCATTCACCATCGCGAGGCGCTGCGAGTGATCGGTGACGGCCAGATATTCGAGGCCCGCCTCGTCCGCCGCGCGCGCCATCTCCTCGATCGAGGCGCGCCCGTCAGTGTGGGTGGAATGCGAATGGAGGTCGCCGCGCAGATCTTCGCGCACGATCAGATGCGGCAGGACGTGATCCATCGCGGCTTTGATCTCACCGCGATCCTCGCGTAGCTCAGGCGCGATCCAATCGAGCCCCAAGGCGCGATAGACCTCCTCCTCGGTTCGTCCCGCGATCGATTCCTTGCCGCGAAAGAGTCCGTACTCGTTGAGCGACAGTTGCATGCGCTGCGCGAGGCGCCGAATGTGTACGCAATGGTCCTTGGAGCCGGTGAAGTAAATCAGCGCCGCGCCGTAGCTTTCCTCCGGCAGCACGCGCAGGTCGACCTGCAAGCCATCGCGCAGCACCACCGTGGTCTTGGTATCGCCGACGCCGATGGTTTGTGCGACCTGCGGATACTCGACCAACCGCTTCATCACCTGCGCCGGATCGGATGAGATCGCGAGCAGGTCGAGGTCGCCGACGCTCTCCCGCCTTCGGCGAAAACTCCCCGCGACCTCAATTTTCGCGACGGCCTCGCAACCGCGCAGATGGTTGAGGAGCCGCTCCACCTCGATCACCGCGTCCGCATAGAGCCATCGCTTGGTCGCGACTTGCGCGCGCCGTGCGAGCGCCTGCCGGATGCTCTCCTGCATCTTGGGACCGAAGCCGCGAATGGTGCGGAGCGCGCCGGATTCGAGCGCGTTTTTCAAATCGTCGAGGCTCTTGACGCCGAGTTCATCGTGAAGCTGCTTGACCCGCTTGGGACCGAGCGCCGGCAGCTTCATGACGTCCATCATTCCGGGCGGAACTTTCTTGCGCAGCTCCTGATGGATTGCCAGCTCGCCGGTTTTGATTAGCGTATCAACCTTCGAAGAGATGCCCTTGCCGATGTCGGGAACCTTCTCCATCTGCTGCAGCGTGAGCTTCGAGAAATTTCCCGGATAGTCGAGGACAGCGCGCGCCGCGTTGCGATAAGCGCGCACATGGAAGAAATTCTCGCCGACGAGTTCCATCATGTCGGCGATCTCGGCGAGGTACTTTGCGATTTCCGCGTTCTGCATTGCCGTTAAACCGATCGACGATTTGTCACCATAGATAGCACGTCCTGGTGAACCGAAACTCGGTGTCGGTTTCACTCGCTGGACAGGTCCTCGCCGCTAAGTAACATTCGCTCTGCTTGCCCATCAGCTTTCCATTCGAATTTACGATAAGAGGCACGCCGGTGTCACAACAATGCCGGCGCAGGAGTGTACTCAGAGATTGGAAAAAGCGCGTACTGGCGCGAGCCCGCGAGCGAGACCCTGCGCGAATACCCATCAGCACCGAAGTCACGGTACGCATCACCTACTACTATCTCGATCGCGGTATAGACATCGACAATCTGGCAAAACCAATCTGTGATGCCTTGAAGGGTTTCGTGTATGATGACGACGAACAGATTGCCGACCTGCTAGCCCGCAAACGAAACCTGAATGGAACATTGACGACAACGAACGTTAGTCCGGTACTAGAGGCTGCGCTGGAGGCAGGAGAGGAATTCATCCACATCGTAATAGACGTATTTCCGCTCGAGAAAGAGCCCAGATGATCAGCATTTTCGAGGGCGGGGCGGAGGCGGC
>JBGPMZ010000073.1:0-8214 GCA_041487255.1 Binataceae bacterium (SeqCode)
CGCGGTGCGCGAGGACAGGGGAAGCTGCGGCTGCCCGATCAGTTTGCTCGCCACCACGTCGGGGGACATGACCCACATCGCAGTACCCAGAAGTGAAACGTCGACGACCTGCGCCTCGCTGGTGGCGCTCGCGATGAAACAGCGCCGCCGCAATTCCGCCCGCGAGTGTCATCCCGCCGATTCCGTCGCCAAACGCCGCGCGTTGGAAGGGAGGCTCAGAGGCGTCGGGCGCCATGAGTGTCGCCGCGACTCCACCGCGCGTCCAGAACGCGGTCGCGTCATAGCCGCCGCGTTCGGCATCCGGTCCCCGTGCTCCATAGGCGTGGCCGCGCGCATAGATGATGCCCGGATTCCGCGCTCGTATGTGTTGGACGTCGATTTCGAGGCGCCGGCGTGCGTCGGGCAGGAAGTTGGTGAGAAAAACGTCACAGGTTTCGGCAAGCCGATAGAGTAGCTCCCGACCCGCAGGCTGCGAGATGTCCTCCAGTCCTATGCTTCGCTTCCCGCGGTTGGGTTGCTGAACGAGAAAGTCAACGTTGCCGGCCGCGACCGAGACGCCACTGGATGCGAGCCCGCGCTGAGCATCGCCGTGCTCCGGGTGCTCGATCTTCAAGACATCGGCTCCCCAGTCAGCGAGGACCGCGGCCGCGGAGGGGACGAACCAGAATTGCGCGACCTCGAGAATGCGCACACCCTTCATCACATCGTTCATGCTGGCCTCAGAGGCGCTTTACGTAACCGCCGTCCACGATCAACGTCTGCGCAGAGACTGGTTCGCGGCAGACTGCACCATCCGCCAACCAGTCCTAGCCGACAGAGACTCTTAACGCTGATTACAGGATTGTGCGGTGATTCTGCGGACAAATTCCCCTCAAAGGGGACCAGAGACGCACCGTAAGGTTGCGCGCCGCGGTTTCAAAGAGAGGAACTTTCGCGCGAACTGCCGGGTGGTATTCAACTCCCTGTCGCCGAGTTCTGCCGAGGGCTCAATCTCGCTGCCTTCATGCCACTCGTTCCAAATGGTCACGATCACCCAGTCCGGATTGACTGCGGTCGCTTCCTCCCACATTACCTTATAAGTGTCTCGGTTGTAGCGTTCCGTAATCGGTCGCGGCGGTTTGCGCGACGGCTGCGCTAAGTCATCGTACCCGGGAATGATCGTCACGCACGCGATACGGCCAGGCCCGGCGGTCTTCACCAATTCGGGAAACCTTGTCTTTGCCCAACCGCGGAGCTCTTCCAGCGACTTTCCTTTTAGTAAGCCGCGTCGGATTGTAAGTGTGGATCCTGTCGAAAATGCGAGCCGCGTCTGACGAGATTCGGTCTCCGATGAACACCGCGCCGCTGGGATTCTTCGCCCCTGAAGTCGTTCATCACCTTCGCCCAGCCGTCCAGTTTCAGTTGCCGGACCGCCCGCCCGTACACGAAGATCACTGGTTTGTTCCGCACCTTCAGCCACGCGGGATGTTTGCCGTATTTCTCGATCATGTAGGTCAGATCGTCGACGGCTCCCTCCACCGTCGGATGGCCGCGCGGGGAAACAGTTTCGTAATAGACCGTCGCCTTGAGCCCGTGCTTTTTGGCTCCGTCCCGCGTGTGTTCTTCTTGGCCAACTCCCGCAGCAAAGGCTGCTTTCGGCTTCCGTTCCACGACTTTCGCCGAACCACCATCCCCTATGTTATCCGTTTTCGCCAATCCGTGGTTTTGGGCGAACGCATGCGATTCGCCTCGACAGAGTTTCACCGCGAACGACAGGCGTCTCGAAGGGGGCGGTCAGGCCGCTGCCTTGGCCGGAGTGAATGTGACCGGCATATGCTTGATGCCCGCGAGCAGGTTGGATCGCAAACGCTCGACCGGTCCAGCATGAGCCATGTCGGGCATGCGGCGCAGAAGTTCGTCCAACATCACACGCATTTCCAGACGGGCCAGATTCGCGCCGATACAGAAATGCTCGCCGTAACCGAACGCGATGTGCTCGTTAGGCTGACGAGTGATATCGAAGCGGTACGGATCTTTAAAGACGTCTTCGTCGCGGTTGGCCGAGGGATTCCAGATGACCACGCGGTCGCCTTCACGGATCACACGCCCACGGATTTCGACTTCGCGCGTGGCGGTGCGCATGATGTGCGTGATAGGCGAGGTCCAGCGAAGGATTTCTTCGATCGCGGTCGACATCAGGGAAGGGTCACATAACAGCCGCTCGCGATCGGTAGGGCTACGCATCAACGCGTTCATGCCGCCGGTGATTGCGTTGCGAGTGGTTTCCTGGCCGCCGAGAATCAGAAGGAAACAGTTGAACAGCACCTCGATGTCGCTCAGGCGGTCCCCCTCGATGTCGCCGTGGATAAGCGCACTGACCAAGTCGGGACCGGGGCTAATGCGGCGCTCACCGACCAGTTTCATGAAGTATTTGAAGATTTCCATTTGCGCCTGCGCGCCGGTCTTCTGGGCCGATCCGTCGACTTGATATTCGGGATCTTCGCCTCCCAGAGTCATATTGCCGAGCGCAAACATCAGGTCCCAGTCTTCCCGCGGTATGGCGAGCATCTCACAGATCACCGCGGTCGGCAGCTTTGCCGCTACGTCGACTACCAAGTCGCAGTGACCGCGTTGGGAGATCGCGTCGATGATTTCGGTAGTGATCGCTCGGACGTGCGGCTCCTGCGGCGCCAGCGCGCGCGGCGTGAACCGTCGATTGAGCATCTGGCGGATCCGGCTATGCCGGGGCGGATCCGTAGTGATCATCATCTGGCCGAAGCCGAATTGCATCTGCGGCTGATTCGGATCGGGTGCGTCGGCGAATCCCAAGGCAATGCCGCCTTGCGAGCTGAAGGTTCCCGGGTCCCGATAGACGCGCTGCGCGTCGCCATGCTTGGTTATCGACCAGAAGCCGCGTTTGTTCTGCCGTTCGGTCCAGTGCACCGGATCACTAGCACGAAGTTCCTTCCAGACCGAGTGCGGATCTCCAGAGACGAAGAAATCGAGATCGGTCAAATCGAAATCGTTCACCACGGCCCGCGTCTCCTCGACGGTCGCCTCACACGCTCTGGATACCGCGTGCGCCGACCCAATCTGGTCTACTCAGGCATGCGCGACGCCCTCACGTCAAACATCGTGAGTGGTCCGAACAACGAGCAATAGGCAGCCCGCCAGGAAATCGCGTCCGCGAGGCACAAATCGGTCGGAAATTTCTGCTCTCGCTGTCGAGTCTCTTTAGTCGATCCCTACGGCCTCGGGTTGGGGCGACTTTCTCTCTGTGGGGAAATAGCTCGGTCCCCGTTGCCCCATTTACATTCCATCGTGCTTGATGGTTCTCGGCGAATGGAAGGCGATTACTGCCGCGACCTGTGCTTCTCATCCACTCTATCAGCGCTCCAGCTTCAAAAAGGAGCGCGTAGAACGAGAACGCCAAGCCTCTAAATAAAGTCCCGCGCTGCATAGGACTTGGCCATCATTGGTCGAGTGAAGGCAGTGAGGCGAAGAATCAGATCGACAGATTATAGACGCGCCGGACGTTATCGCCGAGTACATCGCGCCGGCGCTGCGGATCGCTCATCTTGTTCCCAAACTCCTCCAGTTCCTCGATATAGTTTCCTGTGTGATCGGGATGCGGGAAGTCGGTTGCCCAGAAGAAGCGATCGCTGCCGCAGAGATCGACCATCGCGGGCAATGACTTCTCGTCGGGATCGGCGGAGACCCAGACGTTGCGGCGAAAATAGAAACTGGGTTTTTCCTTGAGCGGTACTCCGCGTCCCATCACGCTGTCGTAAACCGCATCCATACGATCGAGCCAGTACTGCACCCAGCCGGCGCCAACTTCGAGAATCACAATCTTGAGCTTGGGGAACTTGTCAAAGGTACCGTACGCCATGAAACTCGCGAGCGCATGCCGAATCGCGTCGGACGCGGTCACGTTGAGGAACCACGTCTGCTTGCGTACGTATTCCTTGTCGTAGCGGCCGGGCCAGCACCACTGAGGTTCGAGCGAAACGTGGATGCCCAGCGGCACGTCCAGCTCTTGCGCTTTGGCGAAGAGGACATCGTGATCGTTATGGCCGTGGGGCTTGCGGGTCGTGGTGAACTGCACCACCCAGCCGCCTTTGTGCCCGGCCTTGACCGCACGTTCGAGTTCAGCGGCAGCGGCAGTCGGATCACTCAGCGAGAGATGCGCCACCGGGATCAGGCGACCGCCGCTATCTGCGGACCAGTCTGTGACCCAGCGGTTGTACGCCCGGCACATCGCCTGCGAGTACTCGACATCATCGGTGTCCGTTTCCCAGGTTAGATCGAGGCTGGGATAGATGATCGCGGCGTCCAGCCCCTCTTTGTCGAGTCTGGTTATGCGGTCCTTCGCGTCACACGCTCCCAGCGGGACCTTATCGCCGTATTTGATCCGCCGATCGAAGTTCCCGGAATTGCGGGTGACCTGGCCCATCTGCGCGACGCCGCCGAAGTTTCCGCCCCGATTCACTCGCGACGGCACGCCATTCACTTCGAGGTATTCGAGTCCGTCGTCGTCTTCTTTCAGACGGATCGCCTTCGCTCGGTATTTTGCCTCGCAGTATTGCTCCCAGCATTTGGCCGATTCCAGGATGTGGCCGTCGGCGTCCACTGCCCCCGGATATTTTAGCTTATGGATCTGCTCTTCGGTCTGCGCCATTTGCCTTGCCTCGATTCGATTTTGAACTTAGTAACCGGGTGAGCACACGTCCTCTCCTAGCAAAGAATTCTTGCGAAGTCGCACTTGACATCTGACATGAGCTAAGGGGATCAAGTTAATTCCGCAGAGGCGGGTAATCAATGGAATTCGGAATTTCGCATCCACTCGGCCGGACGCGTGGAAAGATCTGGTTGTCGCCGAAGAGAACAGCTTCACGCAAGCCTGGTTCTAATGACTCGCAGGGCAAGGGCGACGGATAGACGCACTTAGGTTGCGGACGCTCAAGCCGGGAAAAGACGCGACCTCATGAAACGGAAGCAGACCGATCGACCAGCGATACAGCATGCTTGGATTTGTCGTGATCCTAATCCTCTACGCGGTGATCGGGCTCACGGCGGCTGCGGGCGCCTTTTTAAGGAGACTTATTCTCTTGGGACGGACGCAACATGGATGATCGGCGCGCAGTCAGGGGCGGCATCCACTCATAGCTGTTTTGGCAGCCGTCGCTTCGGCTATGGTCGTGTACTAAGAAGCAGCAATGGCGAACGAAGATACCATCTATGCGGACCGGCTGACGTCGCTCCAGATTGAAGTCCTGGAATTCCTCCGCACTTTCGAATCCATCCAGGAGGGACTCCGGCCCGGCACCCTGGCCGAGAGCCAGGCGCGCCTGGTCAGCGTGGTGGGCGATACCTTTCGCCGTTTCGAGTCGAACGTTGTTCCACTGACGCCACCCGCCGGCATGAAGGAAGTGCATCAGCCGCTGTGCGTTGCCATTCGCGAACTGGACAAGGCATGCGACCTTTTCATGAGCAAGCCGGGATCCGAATGGACGCTCGCCTTCCTCCACAGTCGTGCTGCATTTTGCCGGGGCCTGTACCAACTCTACGAATTGCGCGACCAGTTGCCGCTGATCGCCGCGCATTTCTTGCTCGTCGGAGCCAAGGCGCCCGTCCCTGGTGCGCCGGGCGGCGCAACGAAGGGTTTCATCCAGCGCAAGCGCGACCAAGAACGTTCGGACTACACATTCTACGTGCCGGAGGATTATTTGCAGGATAAGCCGCTGCCGCTGATCGTCGCCTTACACGGCGGCTATGGTCAGGGCTACGAGTACATCTGGACGTGGCTGAGGGCGGCACGTAGCCGCGGCTATGCCATTCTCGCTCCCAAGTCGTTGGGCGTTACCTGGGACATGAGTGTGCCGAGTCCGGATACGCGGTCGGTTGTGCGGATGTTCAATGAAGTCACGAACGAATATTCGATCGATCCCACGCGCGTCTATCTGACCGGCCTCTCGGACGGCGGCATATTCACCTACATTCTAGGGCTCGAACAAACCCAACTGTTCCGCGGTCTCGCTCCGATCGCGGGCGCGCTTCATCCGGCGGTGGATCCGATGTTGCGCCAGGGACGCGGCAAGGACACCCCGATGTTGGTGATTCACGGGGTCCACGACTTCATCTTTCCGGTCGCATTTACCCGTCAGACCTGCAACTTGCTCAAAAGCATCGGCTACCAGGTGACCTACGAGGAGCTCCCGGAGTGGGGACACGCATATCCTTACTCGATCAATGAGCGGTTAGTACTACCCTGGTTCGAGTCGCTGCCGGCTAAGAAGTAGTCGGACATCGAGAGATCCGGCGGCTATCGAAAAGCCGGCGCGACCTCTTTGGCGAACAGCTCTAGATTCTGATCGATATCTTCCTGTCGGCACGCCCAACTAATCATGACGGTGCGCGCGCCCGCATCGACGTATTCCCGAAGCCGCTTGCGGCAATCGTCAGGGTTACCCCACAGCGCGTAGCGTCCCGCGATCTTCGTAAAATCCTGCGCGTAGTTCCGCCCGAGCGCCTTGGCGGCCTGCTCGCGCGCCTGCTCGCGGTCGGGGTAGATCGACGCAAAGATGAACAACCCATTGCGAAAGGTGCCCATGTCGCGTCCGGCCTCGGCGCCGAACTGCTTAATCTTGCCGATGCTCTCGGCCAGCATTTCGGGCGTGTACATGTAAGGCAGCCATCCGTCCGCATACCTTGCGGCGCGGCGCATAGCTGGTTCCTTGCGCCCCGCGACCCAAATCGGAGGATGCGGCTTCTGGATCGGATGTGGTGCGAGCGTTACGCCGGAGAACTTGGTGTAGCGCCCCTCGAAGGTCACGTTCTGCTCGGTCCAGAGCTTGGTGATCACTTCGAGCGCTTCGTTCGATCGCGAGCCCCGCTGATTGACTGGCACGCCGCACGCCTCGAATTCTTTGGGGAACTCGCCGCCGATTCCGATACCCATGTGATAGCGGCCGCCCGAGGCCACATCGAGCACCGAGGTCAGCTTCGCCAGCACGGTCGGGTTGTAGAGCGGCAGCAGCACCACCGTGCTCATCAGCTTGATCCGCGTGGTCGCTCCCGCGGCGACCGAGAGGCTGATGATCGTGTTGGAAACCGGCCCGTGAAACATCATGTGTTCGCCGGCGCCGAGGTAATCGTAGCCGAGGCTCTCCGCGCGCCGCGCGAATTCCGGAATTCCCTTGGCGGCGGGCAGCGTCGCGCCGAATTCAATTTTGTCCATTGCCGGACCTCTCACCGAAAACTCGCATACCATATCTCGGCCTGACAACCTCGAGACAGCTTCTAATTGATCAACTCGACGATCAGCGCTCTCGCCTCCAAGTCTGATTGTCGGGGTTTCTCTCTGTGGCGAACTGTTTCTGCGATCAAACCAGACTAGCGGGAAGGCGATACACTCGCGCGGCAGTGCCACTTAACAGCGCGGATTTCTCGGCAACAGAAGCGCCCGCCGCGAGACGCTTGCAGGCATTCCATAGGACGGCGTAGCTACACCACCGCTTTTGCACCGGGAAATTGCTCTCGAACATGCATCGATTGGGGCCGAACTGTTCGACGCATACTTCGAAGAAGGGCTTCCATGCCCTCGCGATTTCCTCCGACGACAGTGGTGGAGCGGCGGCCTGTCCACTTGCGGCCGAGCGGCGAACTGGAAGCGCGCCCACCTTCACGTGGACATTAGGATGTGAGGCAAGCGCCGTCATACCTTCGCGCCATTCAGCAAAAACCTCCGCCGCGCGGCCCGCATTAGGGCCGCCCAGAATAGGACTGCCGAAATGGTTCAGGACGATGGGTGTATCTGGGAAACTCGCGGCCAGGTCCGCAACCTCGCTCAACTGCGGATGGTAAACCCAAGCATCGAAAGCGAGACCGAAGCGAGCCAGACATCGGAATCCTTCGCGGAAGTTCGCTTCCGCGAGTATCCGTGGACGCGGAACGGTTTTGTGCACGCGTTCATCCGCATCCCACGCGGTCGAAAACCGGACTGCGTGAAAGCGCCCGCCACCGGCGGCAATATGGGCCTCGAGGATCGATTCGACGCGTGAGCCGAGCGCCAGGTTGACATTTCCAACCATTGCCGCGCAGGCCCGCGCCGGCCCAAAGCCGCCGCTCGCGCTCATCGCGGCCACGCCGGTAACGAACTCCGTCTCCCCTAACGAACGAAGCTCCTCCGGTCCGTCGGCGCGGTACATCGATCCGCACTCTTCGAAGACGGTC
>JBGPMZ010000074.1:0-8212 GCA_041487255.1 Binataceae bacterium (SeqCode)
AGATGGTCGGGATTCTTGGCTTGGGTGTTCGGCATCGGATCGTGTTCGTACTTTGCACCCACTTCTTCGAGTGCCCACAAAGATCGAGCGGCGCGTGACCTTGAGCTTCCGTATAACTTCATGTCGCCTCCTTCGGCGCGTGTGTGACAAATCGTTCGACTCTATCTAGCGCGATGGATGCTGACTCTACAAATGCGAAAAACGCGACTTGGCCGGCGAATCGGCCAGCGCCGGGGCCGAAATCCCATCGCCCCGTCCACGAACTTGTGGTACTGTGATGTGACGGCGGGTGGACAGCGCCATGGCCGGGGTTCAAGCGATATCGATGATCCGCGCGTATACGAAAAATGCGAAAACAAACCCACTGGTGAGGATGCGCATAGCGGATCGGCGGTCGTATCCGGCGGTGGAAAATTACCAAACGAAGCCAAAAAACCTGCGCCAAGCTTAGGTCTTCGCTTTTACTTCGCCTCTAATACCAGCGTCACAACGCCGCGCCCGGCCCCGATACATCGTAGAAAGGAACTTCGGCTGCCTGAGTTGGTAGCGTTCGAGCTTCTCCAAACGAAGTCCGGCGGCGAGGATCATCTGATCGATTTCGCGATCGAGGTCGCATCCGCCGTAGCTGAGCCATAATTTGCGCAGCCGTTGTTGCCATCGGCTCATCGCCGGATCCGGGCTGCGTCCGTGCTCGAGGAAGAGGTAGCTGCCCGACGGCTTCAGCACGCGCCGGATTTCCGCGAGGATCGCGGCCGAGTTCTTCGTTCGACATAGCGTGAGAGTGCTTATCACCCAGTCGAAGCGCGAGTCCTCGAACGGGAGAGTGGTGGTGTCGATGCCGGAAAATACCCGTTCGACGCGAAGGCCTCGATCGCTGGCGCCGAGGCGGGTTTCGGCCGACACACCATCGACACACACGATCGCGAGATCGGTCACCCATGGCGAATAGTATGGAAGGTTGCGTTCGGTCTCGAAGGCGATTTCCAGCACGCGCCCCTGGGTCGGCGCGACCAGTGCGGTGCGCTCACCGGCGAAGAGCGGATTCTCCATCGCATAGTGGAGCAGCCGGGATTTCGGGCGCGCCATTGCTTTTGCGTGGTTTCCTTTCAGACCGTGACAGGGTCGAACGTTCGATACCTAATGACCGCAGTCACAATGACAGTTCTTTTGGCGCGAGAAAAAGGCCGGCGATGGTGCGCGGCGAACTAGAAGAAAACCAAGACACGCCAATCGGGATCGATGGCGCGCCCTCGTTCTGATCCTCAAAACACGATGACGCCGACTGATGATGCCGGGCTCACGGAGCAGGCTTCGGAATTTCCTCCGTATTGAAGGGCGTGGGCTTGTCGCCGTCGCGCATCGACTCCGGGACGCCCGCGGTCGCATTGTTCAGCGAATTCAAATCCGCGGCGGGCGGCACTGCAATCGAGAAGGTCGGATCGTACAGCGAATGAATCGAACTCGCCGGCATGTCGTGCATCTCGCGCGGGCCTAGCGAGTTGACGAAGCGTGCGCGTTGATCGAGTGCGAGCGAGCGCAGGTCGGTCTTGTTGCGCACCACATGAGGCGTCAAGAACACCACGAGATTGTCCTTTTGCTTGTCCGTGGATCTGAAGGAGAAAAGATTCCCGACTACGGGGATGTCAGAAATCCATGGCACGCCTTGGCGTTGAATGTTGTCATTGTTCGACATCAAGCCACCGATGACGGCGGTGCGATGGTCCTGCACCAGTACTGTCGTCGAGGCCGATCGAATCGTAGTCGTGGGACCCAGCGCGTTGTTCGCCGTGCTCCCCAGCACGTTCGACACTTCCTCGTACAAATCCATCCGCACGTAACCGGCGTCGGATACCTGAGGCACGATGTCCAGGGTTATTCCGACGTTCTGCCGCTGCACGCTGTTGAAGATCTGCCCGGGAAGGCCGGCATTCGCCGCCGCCGATCCTACGAATGGCAGATTCTGTCCGACCACGATGGTCGCTTCCGTGTTGTTGGCCGTCAGAAGCGTTGGCGCCGATAGCACATTGGAGTGGGTGTCCGCCTGCAACGCTGTGATCAGCGCGACATCGCATGGAACCGTAATCGACCCGGCGGTGGTGCCGCCCGCCGCTGCCGCGGGAATCGCGCACAGACTGCCGGATGCGAGGCCAAGTCCGAGCCCGGTCAGCCCGAGCGGATTGCCGATCGCATTCTGAAGCTGCCCGAAGTTAAGCGTCCCCAAGCCTAGGGTGCTGCTGGAGAACGAAGTGGAGGCCTGAAAATTCACACCTAACTGGCGCTGTCTCTCCGCGCTCACCTCGACGATGATGGCCTGAACGAAGATTTGGATGCGCGGCGTATCGAGCACCGAGATGATGCTGCTCAGGGTTTCCCAATCCTGCGGCGCCGCGCTGATGATGAGCGAATTGGTGGCGGGATCGGCTGTCAGGGTGACCCGATTGGTGAAGTCCGAAGTGCGCGGACCTCCTCCAGCTCCACCGCCGGGCGCACCTCCGCCGATACCACCTGACATCGCGCCGGGGCGACTTCCGTATCCTCCGCCGCCGCTGCCGCCGTAGCTGCTACCGCCCATCATCCCTCCACCCGCGATGCCGCCGCTAAAGGACGAACCTCCGTAGCCGCCTCCGCCCCCCCCGTAGCCGCCGCCCCCCCCATAACCGCCGCCGCCTCCACCGTATCCACCCCCGCCATAGCCGCCGCCCATTCCCCCTCCGCCAAAACCGCCGCCACCCATTCCGCTGCCTCCACGGCCGAGCGAACCCCTACCGGTCGTGGGCGAGAGGCTGCCGACGCCTCCGCCGCCGCCGATCAATCCTCCAAGTACCGCAATCATCTCCGAAACTGCGGCGTTCTTGAGCCGGTAGACATGAATCCTCTTCATCGCATCGGGCGAGCGGACGTCCAGCTTGGAGATGACTTCGCGAATCTGCTGCATCTGGATTGGTCCGCCGGCGACGATGATCGAGTTGGTGCGCTCGTCGGGAAGCACCTTGAATTGTCCGCCGGGAGCCTGCGCCGATGGCGCCACCACGCCCTGTCCGGGTTGACCGGGCTGGCCGGACCGACTTTGGCCGGATCCGCCGAGCAGCGCGTCGACTTCGGGCGCCACTTCCGAGGCGAAAGCGTAGCGCAGCGGTATGACCTCGATGTTGCGATGCTGACCCTGGACGTCGAGGACGCTGACGATCTGTAACAAGCGCTGAACGTTGTAAGCGTCATCGGTAATGATGAGGGTGTTATCGTCCGGAAAAGCCGCCACTAGTCCATCGTGCGAGATCATCGGCTGAATCACGCTGACCAGCGCGGTCGCATCGATGTTGTGCAGCTTCACCAGTCGCGTCACGTACTCGTCGCCGCGTTGATCGAAGGGTTGCTCGGATTCGGTGACCGGCGCCGCCTGCCGCACGTTGCGCGAAGGAATGATCTTGATGATCTGGCCGGCCTGCTGGGTGGTGAATCCCTTCAGTTGCAGGACCGATTGAAAAATCTGGTACGCCTGATCGGGTGTGACCTTGGACGGCGAGATAATACTAATCTTGCCACGCACACTCTCATCGATGAGGAAATTCTTGCCGGTGATTTCGCTGATGAACTTCGCCAGAACCGGGATATCCACGTTCTGGAAGTTCATGGTGATTTCGTTCGCGGGAGGACGCGAAGCGGCGGCTGCGGCTTTGATCGGAACCGCAACGCTTAAGAAATAGAAGAGAATGAAGAGCCCTGCCCCGCCGGCTTTGAAACGATGATTCATACGATTCTCGCCCCCACACCCTGGTGAGGCCTGCGAGCTTACAGCGCTGCCGGCGAACTCACAACTAATTTGAATTTGGATCGCCCCTCATTCGAAATGGCGCTGCCGGATCCGGCGATGGCGCATTTCGTCACCCCTCGAGGCTTCGAGTGGGGTGATCTGTGCCGGCGGCTCGTTGGAGGCGAACCCGCCCGGATGGTTCAGGTCGTCCTTGGGAAGCTCCAGCACCACCTGCTTGCCGCCGTGCTCGACGATCGCGCGGTCCTTTCCGACTTCGATCAACTTGCCGGAGCCTGGGATGGCTTCGCCGACTCGGTAGACCGACTGTGCGCCACTTGCATCAGCAATGATCGCGTACGGTTTCCCTTTGCTGGTTTGCGTTACCCCGATGAGGGTCAAGTGGAGGTCTTCGACGACGACTTCTGAAGCAGGCGCGGGTGGAGGTTCGAGATTGAAAATATCCCGGTCGACGATCGCCTGATACGCCGCGCGCGGCCGTTTAGCGGATGCGTCATCGATCACCCGGCTCCGCGCGCCCAGCATTGGAGCCTCGGCCGGCGCGCGTCCTAGTCCCACCACGTCGTTCAGAGAGAGTGCCGCGAAGTATGCCAGGCCCGTGATCAGCAGCATA
Organism: Binataceae bacterium (SeqCode); assembly: GCA_041487255.1. Classification (GTDB taxonomy): domain Bacteria; phylum Desulfobacterota; class Binatia; order Binatales; family Binataceae; genus DATGKG01. The sequence continues at coordinate 4,383 of JBGPMZ010000074.1, forward strand.
TTGAGCGCGATGACGTGCCGATCAGATAGGCGGAATTCCATATCCCCTCTCGCGGCTCGCGCCGCCGCCGCATCTGCGGCGCTTCACGATGCTGGTCGTTCTCAGCGGTGTGTTCGAGGCCGAAGCCAGAAAAATGCTTACGCAAACGGTGCCATCAGACAAGTGACATCCACCGGGCTCATGGAACGACGCAGCTATGGCATTTCCTTGCTGTAGTCCCACGAGACTATGCGCTCGGGCTTCAGCGTCACGACCGCCACCTCGGCGCCCTTGACCGTGTTGTGATAGGCGACGCCGTTCTTCCGGCCAAGGTATGCGATCGACATGCGGAGCCCACGCGCGTCGTCCTCCTTCTTGACCTCAACCGTCGCCTTGCCCTTGAGAATCACACATTGGTAAGGCGACTTTTTCGTATCGACGACGAGCGTGATGCGCGGGTCGTGCTGCAGGCATTTGTATTTGAACGCCGTGGTTTCGGTATGAAAGCTCACCTTGCCGCCCTTGTATTCGTACCAGGTCGGCACCGCATGCGGCGCACCATCCGGCCCGGTCACCGCCACCACGGCAATATGCGGCTGTGTGAGGAACTGATCTACTTGCTTCTTTTTCATCGGCATGGTGGTAACGCCTCTCTGGGTAGGTTATCGACCCTGGAACTTCGGCTTGCGCTTCTCACGAAACGCACGGGTACCCTCGCGCACGTCTTCCGAGGGATTGGTGATCATAACATTGAGCGCGGCATCTTCGAGCGCGTTCTCCAGCGTCATCTCGCGCTGCTTGTACATCATGCGCTTGGCGAGGCGCACCGCGAGTGGAGGTCCTTCGGCGAGGCGCTGCGCGAAGTCGGCAACGCGGGCCTCCAATTCAGCATGCGGGACCACCTCGGTAACGAGGCCCAGCTCGTAGGCCTTCTTCGCGTCGTACACTTCGGAGAGCAGCGTCATCTTGAGCGCGCGATCGAGGCCCATCGCGCGCGGAAACAGGTACGCGCCGCCCTCGTCGCATAGGAGCGCGAACTTCAGCGCCGTGTCACCCAGGCGCGCCTGATCCGATGCAATGCGGAAATCGCAACTGAGCGCGAGGGTGAGGCCTCCTGCGACCGCGGCGCCGTTGATGGCCGCGATCACCGGCTTGTCGAATCGATGCAGCGACAAGACGAGCTGGTGGAAGCCCTCGCGCATCTCGAGCATGTGGCCCATCGGATGGCCGCGGAAGCGCGAAACGCTATCGGGCGCGCCACTGATGTCACCTCCAGCGCAGAACGCGCGACCGGTGCCGGTGATGATGAGCACGCGGACATCGTCGTCCTGGCGCGCGAGGTCGATCGCGGCAACCATCTCCTTGACCATGTGCTCGGTGTAACCGTTCATCCGCTCGGGGCGGTTGATGGTGATTTTCGCGACCCGGTCGCGGGTGTCGTAGGTGATCGTCTTGAAGTCCATCGGGACCTCCTATGGGCGCTGTGGTTGGTCGTAAGTCTATAGAATCTGCGTGAGAATTTCTTCCGGCGATTCGCAGATAGCGTCGGCGCCGGCCGTCTCTAGTTCCTCGCGCGAGCCGAATCCGTAGGTGACGCCGATGGTGAAAACGCCGTTGGCCTTGGCGCCGACCACATCGTGCTCGCGATCGCCGATCATCACCGCGCGCTTCGGATCGATGCCGGTGCTTTCGAGGACGTGCCGCAGCAGCAAGCGTTTGTCGCCCATCGAGCCGTCGCGATTGGCGCCGAACACTCCTGTGAAGTGCTCGCGCAACGAAAACGCGATCAGAACCTCCTCGGCATGATCGACAAACTTGGTCGTCGCGATGAACGCACGCGGCCCCGCACTGCGGATGCGATGCAGCATCGCATCGATGCCGGGATACTTCGTGGTTTCGCGCACGCCCTCTAACGCGTAGCGACGCAGATAGGCCTCGGCGGCGCGTTCGACCAGATGCGCACGCTCGGGACCGAGCAGCTTTCCGAAGTTCTGCCGCAGCGGAGGACCGATACACCAGAGCAGTTCCTCGATGGGTGGGACCGGCGCGCCGACCTCGGCCAGCGCATGCGCCATCGAGGCGGTAATCGCTACCCGCGGATTAGTCAGCGTCCCATCCAGATCGAACAGGACCGTGTCGAAGTGTGGCACTATGCGGTGCGGCGCATCAATTCGAGGATGTCGTAGCCGGTGATAGCCTTGGACTTCTCCGACCATTCGCGCAGCTCGACGTCGCTCACCGTGCCGGCCTGCGAGCCCTTCGCGAGGTCCATCAGCGCAATCTTGATGGTGGCCTCGTCGATCATTTCGCCGCTCTTGGGATCCGCCATCGAGCCGCCGCCCTTCTCATGGTAGAGCTTCACCACGCGGCGCGCCTCATCGATCTGCTCCTGGCTCGGCGTGTAGCACGAATTGGCGATCTCGGCCTGCTGCGGATGGATGACCCAGGTGCCGTCCATGCCGAGGTTCGCGGCGCCGATGTTCTTCTCGCGCAGTCCCTTCTTCAGCTCCGCGATGCGCTCGGGAGTATCGGTGTTCTTCCATAGCCGCAGGAAGACATTGTCTACCGCATGGAGTCCCGCCGCTTTCGCCGCGACGACGACGCCCTGCTTCGCATACAGGAAGTTGATGTTCTGATTGTCGACGATATCGCGGATGCCGAGGTTCGCCGCGAAATCCGCGATGCCGAACACCAGCCCCGCCATGCGATCCGACGCGGTCGCGATATCGTAGGCCTTCACCAGCGCGTGCGGCGTCTCGATCAGCGACTCGATCTGCACGCGATACTTCCATCCGCCGCGCTTTTCGAGATCGTCGAGCGTCTTCGCAACGATGTGGATATCCTCGGGGCCGCGCGTCTTCGGCAGCATGATGCCGTGAAAACGATTCGGCGCGCCGAGCATGATCGCTTCCATGTCGCTTTTGAAAAACGGCGAGTGAATGTTATTCGGGCGCACCGTGACGATTTTTTTGCCGTAATCGAGCGTGTTGAGCGCCTCGACCATCACCTTCTGGCTCTTGGGTCCCTTGAACTCGTAGGGGCACGCGTCTTCGAAATCCGCCATCACGTGATCGACCGGCGACTTCACCGGGTCAGCCGCATTCTGATGCAGCTTCATGCTGTGGCCGGGATAGGTCATTTCCGTGCGCGGGATTACGAAGCGCTTGCCGTTATCGAGTACGTACATCTGTCATCTCCCTGGAGCGTTCGGAGGAGCGATTTTTCTGCTCAGGCTTTTTTCAGAAAATGCGATTTGCGCTTGATGAGCACCGTGCGATCGATCTCGACCACTACCGTGCCGTCCTGTTTTTTCCCGACCAGCTTGAATTTGACGAGGCCGCAATCGGGGCGCTGTGCGTCTTTCTTCTCGAGCACGGTGGATTCGGCGAAGATCGTATCGCCATGAAAAACCGGGTTGGTGTGCTTGCCGTTGTCCATCTCGATTTCGGCGAGCGCGTTCTCGCTGGTGTCCTGCGACGCGAGGCCAACGGTGAACGCCAGCACCACACCGCCGTAGACCAGCAGCTTGCCGCCCACGAACGCATCGGGATTGCGATCGATCATCGCCTGGTTGAAATGCAGCTCAGCGGTGTTCATCACCAGCGAGGTGAACATGTGATTGTCCATCGGCGTGATGGTGCGGCCGCGCTGATGAATCAGGGTGTCACCAACGTTGAAATCTTCGAAGTAGTTATTATCGCCCGTGATGGACATTTAAATATTTCCCTCGACTCCGCTGCGCTCCGCCTCGGGGCCGCTGCGCGGCGGCTGCGCCCACTTCGTGTCTCGTTCGAAAAGAAAACTCCTGAACCTTCGCGTTAACCCTCGCGCTCCATGATGCGCTTGCCGAT
>JBGPMZ010000075.1:0-8210 GCA_041487255.1 Binataceae bacterium (SeqCode)
CGATGGCGGTAAGAACTCGCGACTTTCCAGATGGCACAAAAGAAATTCGCGTGCGGATTACTACGCACGGATTCATCTTTAGCCAGGTCAACTCGGAGGAAGTGAAGGGGTGTCTGACCAGGGGTGAGATACGGATCGAGTCAAAGATTAACCCCCGTGCAAATCCAAAGAAGTAGGACGAGGCTCATCACCTTCCAGAAAAGAATCATTCTTGCTCCACCTGTGGCTTTGTCCGCAGAGCCGACAACTGCCTATGACGTTGTCCACCAGCGTGGAAGTCTCGTACACCTCAGCGGACATCGCTATACCGGTAAACGCGGGGACGCTCCGAACAGGGCAAAGAATCATGAGACGGCGGACGGGCGGCATGGTTGGGACCCTCTTACTGCTTTATACCGAAGCGCTGGCCCGGAATCGACTGGCCGGCTCGCGACAGCGCAACGTCCGCCGCGAGGCACGCTGAGCGCCGCGCCCAGCCCACGATGGTCGCCTACCGCCAGGAAAGCTGAAGGCGACTAGGTTCGGAAACGGTTCTACTTAACCTTCAGGCGTGGATCGTCGTCGCGGATGCATGCGGCGCGGAGGTTCTGCACCTGGCGCGATGCGCTCGCGAGATCCTTCGCGGCCCATTGCGCGCGGCCGCGCGTTTCCATCTGCGCCGTGAAGCAGGCGTCGTATTTCTCAAACTTCGCGAGAACCTTCCACTTCTCGCATTCGACGGGTCGGTTTTCCTTCATGCACATCGGGAAAATGCCGTCGGGGCCGAGCAGCGGGATTGCGAGAAACCAGACTATCGGCATCCACGCCAACGAAGCGTGATGTGATTTCATCGATGAGTCTCGGCGAAGACGGTTGAAACGTTACGCGAGTGGAGACGCTCTTCAGTGGCAGCCGCAACCGCCGCCGCAGCATCCGCCGCGAGGGGCGCTGAGCGCGGCGCCCAGCCCGTTGCCATTGATCGCTTGCGCCGACGCCGATGCCCCATTGCCATTCGAGCGCGCAGCGAAAGTCGACATCTCACGGCTGAGCTGATGGCCGCTGCAATGCGGGCATTCGGCGGCGTCGCGATGGCCGGGGCGAACGAAAGCCTCGAAGGAAACTTCGCAGTCATCACATCGATATTCGTAGATCGGCATTTCCTTTGTAGTCTCCCCGCGCTCGCTATTCTTCGAGTGGCTGCGCGTACTCGATCAGTACGCCGCGGGTCGCCTTGGGATGGAGAAAACAGATCATTCCCGCCAGTCCCTTGCGCGGCTTTTGATCGAGTAGCTGGATTCCCCTGGCGCGCGCGGCTTCGAGGTCCGCGTCGACGCCGTCGCTCTCGAAACATACATGATGCAGTCCACCGCCGCGCCGCGCGAGGAATTTTCCGACTCCTCCGTCCGGATTGATCGGTTCGAGCAGCTCGATCTCGCTCCCGCCGGCGTCGAGCAGTGCCGCCTTGACGCCCTGATCCTCGATAGTGGCGCTCTTGATGAACCTGAGCCCCAGCGTATCGCGCCAGAACCTGAGCCCCGCCTGGAGGTTTGGCACTACGACGCCTACATGATGGATCCGTTTGAGCATTGCGCGCCGTCTACACCTTGTGATCGAGACAGAGCTTGCGTTGCAGCGCGTTCCACTTGAGCTCCATCTCATGCGAGCCCAAACCTGGATGCTCGGCGCGAGTCTGCGCCAGCTTCGAGCATGCGCCCTGCAAATTACCCTGCTCGGAGTAAATCACCGCGATGTTGTATTTGGCCTCGTACCACTGGTTGTCCGATTCCGCCGCGGTGCTCTCGACGGTGGTCCAGAGCGTGACCGCGTCCTTCAGATCGTGCTTGGACTGTGCGATGCGGGCCAATCCGGCGTTGGCATCAGGGGATGCAGGGTCAGCTTTCACGACCTGGTTGAAAATTTTCTCGGCCTTGGGCTCCTGGTTCGTCGCCATGTACGCCTGGGCGAGAATCGAGAGGGTACCGGTCAGATTCTTGGGTTGCATTTTCCCGGCCGCAACCATGTCTTCGAAATAGGCGTACGCGATCTCGGTCAGCCGGGCGTTCTGCTCGAAGCCCTTCTGATCGCCGGTGGCCTGCTGGGCCTGCGCCCGCTTCCAGAAATCGATGCCAAGCGTCTTGATCAAGTCGGAGTTCTGCGAGTTGCCTTTGTTGCGTTCGAGGAAGGCGCTCAGGTCGCGCTCGAGATCGTCGTAGCGGCCGAGAGTGTTGAGGGCCTGCAGCCGCCATTCGAAGATATCCTGGAACTTCTGATTCATCCCCGGATACTGGGGTTCGAAGTTGTTCAGCAACCCGGCGATATCCCCGGCATCCTGCTTGGTCTGATTGGGGCTCTGGATCAGGCCGGCGAGCATGTACTTGGCGCGCCCGGTAGTCTCGTGGACGAATTTCTTCTGAGTCGGAGTAGGTGCGGCACGTTCGGCCTCGGGTGCAGACTTGATGGTCTCGCGCAAGAGCGCGATGGCGCCGTTGCGCAGGTCCGCCGGATTCGCGGTGGCAGCCTTCTTGTCCTTGGTGTCTTTGTTGCTGGCGGCGACCAGCGCCACATATTCGCATTCCGCGGCATTGAACTTCGCTGCAAAACCGTATTCACCACCATTTACGTCCTGATACATTTTGGCGGCGCTGACGTAGTCCTTCTGCTGCTGAAGCCGCTCACCCATCCGGTAGCGGATTTCGTTGGAATACTCGCCCTTGGGATATTTTTTCAGGTAGTCATCCGCCGCGGAGACCCACGCGCTTTCCGCTTGCGTGTTCTTCATCCCGCTCTGTTCCCAGTTTCCGCGCGGGAGCTTGTAGCGCATATAGCTCGCCCATTGCGCATCGGGATTGCTCGATGATTTGGCGAGGTCGTTCAGGATCGCTTCGACCTGCCCCATGTTGTGCTGGGTGAAGTAGATGTCGGCGGCGTACTTGTAGTCCTTGGGATACTTGCCGCTGTGCGCCCCGGCGAGGAAGTACTTGGCCGCTCCGCTTTGGTCCTTTTTGGAAAGCAGCACGTTGGCCAGCAGATGTTCCTGGAACGGATCACCGGAGCTGCCCAGTTCGTCGGCCGGGTTGTGGCTATACTTGGCGATGCCGGAAACCGCGATCGCCCAACCTTCCTTGTCGCCTTCTTTGCTTTTTGCGAGATCGACGATCTCCTTCAAGTACTCGGCCTTTTTGGCCGGATTCGCATACATGGCGGCATAGGTGGTCTGCAGTTTGAACAACTGGGCGCCACCGGTGTTGCCCAAGCCTCCGCTGTACTTGTTGGCTTCATTGGCATTGCCCATCGCGGCATAGGTGGTCGCGAGTCCCTGTTGCGCAGCCTTGTACTGCTGCGTCCCGGAACCCTCGCTCATGATCTGTTTAAAATCTTCGATCGCCTTCTGGTACTCGGTCTTGTCGTACTTTCCGAGTTCGCGTTCGCAATAGGCGCGGCCCAGAACGTTCTCGCGCACCAGGTTGGGATCAGGCATCGCGAGGCTGCTCTGGGTGAAGTCGTCGATTGCCTGATTGAGGAATTTCTTGGCGCGCTCGGGCTGCTCCGTATATATCGTCGAAGCACCCTGGAACCGCAGCCAGGCGAGCGGATATGCCGCCGCGAGCGCGACCTGCTCGGATGCGGTGTAATCGCACTGCGCGCCGCCGTTGTCCATCTGCTCGATGCACTCGTCCTTCTTTTTCGCGAAGGCCTCATGCAGGCGCGCCAACATCGATTCCAGGCGGTCGAAGGCGGGCTGCAACTCGGCTTTATTGACCTTGGGGTTGGAGGATAGCTGCGCGAAGGTCTTTTCGGCGTTGTCGAGCTTTTCGACTAACGATTGCGCTTGCGAGTCACTGCTCATCGCGCCGCTCATTTGCGATTCGATCGAGCTGAGTTGGCTGTTGAGGTCACCGGCGCTTTGCGCGCGGGCGGCCCCAGTCCCAAGTGCAAGAAATGCCCCAATAACGGTTGCCGCCATCAGTCGGCTAGTCGTGATGGATGAAATCATGGTCTCTAAATCCCCTAAGCTCTCGTGCGGGACACAAGATTCGGCGAACAGCGCCTCGGCCCGTACTTTCTATTCAGTAAACCTCAGTAGTCGCATAACCTCAATCATTTGGGCAAGCGATGAAACGCGCGCGGCTCCGCGCTCGACGGCGGGCGCCCCATTGCCTGCATCTATAAGGATCGCGCGAAGTCCCGCAGCTTGCGCGCCGTGAACATCCATATGCTCGGAATCGCCGATGTGGACGGCTTCGGCGGCCGGCACGCCCAGCGCGGATAGCGCACTGGCGAAGATCTGCGGCGCCGGTTTCGCATAACCAGCCTCGGATGAGATCGTCACGGTATCGAAAAACGGCCTCAGCTCGAGGCCCTCGAGAATCCGGTACAGGCGATGATCGAAGTTCGAGATGATGCCGAGCCGTAGGTTCGCGGCTTTCAGACTCTGCAGGACTGAATGCGCTTGGGGCAGCGGCGCCCAGCTCGTCGGATCGCCAAAGTACGCGAACAGTTCATCGAAGAACGCATCGAAGCTGTCGAACTCCCCGAGCCCCTCGAAGCTCCGGCGCACCAAGCCATACCACCATTCGCGCTCGAGACGGCGAATCTCGTCGGGGTGGCGTCCCGGCCCGAAGGCCAGCCCCGGCGTCGAGGCGAACGTTCGGCGAAAACCGGCGCTAACGGCGGCATTATCGGCCGCCAGCCCATGCTTTCGCGCAAGGCGGGCGTAGGTATAGCCCACTGGCTCGCGCGCATCGAACAGGGTGCCCGCCGCATCGAAGAAGACCGCCTTCATCAGACAATATCAACCAATATCAACCATAGTAATAGTCTCAGATGGTATCCCACACCTGGATCAGCGTCCCGAAGGCCGACCTCGGCGAGATGTAAAACTCGCTCTCGCCGCGCCAGTTCTTGTTCTCGTCGACGATGCGGACGCCATCGGCCTTGAGCTTCCGCAGGGTCGGGCCGAAGTCCTTCAGGTTGATCGTCATATGATGAAGGCCCTCGCCATACTTCTCGATGAAGTTGCCGACGAAATCCGATTTGCCGCCGGTTCCCGGGCTCTGGATGAACTCGAGCTTGAATCCCGCTATGTCGAGGCTCCCCAGAATGAAGCCCTCGGAGGCGAGATGAGGCTCGCGTCCGATAGTGGCCGGGAAGTAGCGCAGGAAGAAATCGTATGCCTTGCGAATATCCTTGACCGCCATCGATACGTGATCGAAACGCGCGCGGCCGTCCGGCGGCGGTACTTTGGGATCGTCAAAATGCGGCACCTGCCAGAATTGAATCAGCGTGCCGAAGGCTGAGCGCGGCGAAATGAACGCAGTTGCGGAACCATCGGGAAAAGTTTGCTCGTCGACGATGCGCACCCCGTCGCGCTTCATCGCATCGATTAGCGGCTTGAGGTGGTCGACCTCGATCGACAGGTGATGCATCCCTTCGCCGCGCCGGTCGATATATTTGCCGACGAAGGTTTTCTCGCCGGGGAGATCCTCGATCATCTCGATCGCGAAGCCTCCGAGCCATAGATCCTGCCAATGGAAACTTCCGCTGACCTGATCGTCGCGGCGCTTCTCGCTCCGGAAATGGACCGGGAAGTAGCGCTGAAAAAACTGGTATGCGCGATCGATTGAACGCACGGCGATCGACACGTGGTCAAAGCGCATCCGCACCCCTTCAATCATGTGAAAACTGGCTCCTTACCTTCAGTCGAAAGGACAGACAAATCATTTTTCGTAGACGGAGTCGATAGAGGTCGCGATCAGTCCCGCGCCATCGGATTGAAACGCCTCATCAGCGTCAAGGCGTTACGGATGATGAGCGGCCATCCGTTGCGGATCTTGCCGGAATAAACCTGCATCGATTGGCCCGCCCGCGAGAATCGGGGCACGTCAAAGAAATTCGAGCCTCGCATCGACCTTCGCGTGATTGACATCGACAACGATGTAACCGCCGCCCTTGAAGGGCCCCGCGTTGAGCACCACCGTTCGCCCGATCGCATCCACTCCCGCCGATTCGTGGATATGCCCCGAGATGCAGACCTCGGGCTGATGCTCCTCGATGAAGCGCCGCGCCGCAGGCGAGCCGACCGCCCGCCCGCTCACGATGCGATCGCAGTTGGTCTCCAGCGGCGGCGTATGACACACCATCACGAGCGGGCGCACTTCGCGCACCGCCTCGTATCCCTGCTGGAGCGCCGCATAGATCTCGTCTTCGGTGAACTCGCTGGGAGTTTTGAATGGTGTGAGGTTGGAGCCGCCGCATCCGAAGATTCCCACCCCGTCGATGACCATCCCCTTGCCGTGCAGCGCGATCCCTTCGCGCTCGAAGTACGAAAACGTCTCCGGCTGGTCGAGGTTTCCCGGCACCGCGAGAACCTTCTTGCAGCAGGCGCGGACGTCGTCGAGAACTTTGCGCGCGTCCTCGATGCCGCCGAAGTTGGTGAGGTCGCCGGCGATGATCGCGAGGTCGGTATCGCGCCAAACCTCCGCCATCCGCGCAAGGTTCCGGGTCGCCATGTGCACATCGCTGATAGAAACGATCTTCATGTTGGATGTTTCAGGTTAGCGAAACCTCGCCGAAGCGCCTAGCCGCCTGTGCTGAGGCGAATGGGAGCGGCCGCCTGGCGTCATAAGCTGGCCTCATCCGAGTCGCGTGACGGCGACAAAGTAGCTTCTACTGCTACACTTTCTCCGTCCCCTACCAGAGGACATCAATATCTACAACAGGTTTTGAGGCGGTTAGACGGCATCAGACTTGCACCGACATCGTGTCGCCTAGGGGGGCGTCGGTTTCCGACTGACATTGATCCGCGTCCGTCAGGCTGAACCGGCCACATCGGCCAAACAAGGGAGGACACGGGGAAATGGATTTCGTAACCAAGATGTTTGTCAAGGCTCAGAACTGGCACCAAGGCCAGACCATGACCGAGTACGCGCTGATTCTGGCGGCCGTCGCGGTGGTCGTGTACGCGGGCTACAAGACGATGGGCACCGCCATCACTGGTCTACTCACGTCGGTTGACGGCAACCTGTAAGCCATCGTCAATCTGCTTGATCCGAACCTGAACGGCAGTGGTTCCGAAACGCCACTGCCGTTCAATTTTTCCTCACCGATAGCTTTCCCGTAGCTGCTGAGAATGGGAATCTCTCCTCCGGGTGAAGCTTCACGATCAATTCGTGTTCGTGCTGGTGCGGCCGAAGTCGGCCGGCAACATCGGCTCGGCTGCGCGCGCACTGAAGAACATGGGCTTCAGCGATCTTCGCCTGGTCGCGCCGGAAGCCTCCTCGAAATCCAGTGCCGCTCACGCGATGGCGGTGCATGCGAACGATGTCCTCGCCGAGGCGAAAATCTTCCCGAGCCTCGCCGATGCGGTCGAAGACTGTACTCTTACCGTTGGCACCACTTGCCGCGGCGGGCCGTATCGCGAAGCGGTGCGCCCGTTGCGCGAGTCCGCGCTCGAGCTGGCCGAGGCTTCCACCGCCAACCGCATCGCGATGATCTTCGGGACCGAGGACACCGGGCTTACCAATCGCGAGCTCAAGTTCTGCCAGAAGCTCATCACGATTCCGACTTCTGAGGAGTATGCGTCGATCAACCTCGCGCAGGCGGTGATCCTCTGCGCCTATGAACTCCGGATGGCGCTGGCGACTGAGCCGCGCATTGCGGCGGAGCCTTTGCAACTCGCCGGCGCGGCCGATGTCGACGCCGCGATGGAGCGTCTAAAGCAGTCGCTGCTCGCGATCGGATTCCTGCCCGAGGAAAATCCGGACCACCTCATGTTCACCTTGCGAGGAATTTTCGGCCGCAGCGGTCTGGCGCCGCGCGAATTGGAAATCATCAACGGAATTGCGAAGCACACCAAATGGGCCGCCGAGGGCGGTCATGCGACGCTGGCGGCCAAGCGCGCCGCCGGCAAGAAACTCCGCTAGCTAGGCCGCGCGGATCAGATCGGAGGGGTCTTGGTTCGGTCGGCGATTGGCGAACCGAGCCGCAGAAAATCCTTCACGTTCCAAGTGTAGAGAGTCTGTGCTTTCGCTTTGAGCGCGCAGTGGCCGAGGATAGCGTCATAGATGGCGCCGCCGGCGATGCCCAATGCCGCTGATCGCTCCACCGCCCTGAAATATTCCTGATCGTTGAGGCTGACAATTGTCAGCCGCTCTTGAACGTTCGCGATAAAAAGCATGGCTTGGTCCCCGCTGACGCGGTCCCTACCGGTCCGTCCCGTGAGCGAGGAGTAG
>JBGPMZ010000076.1:0-8208 GCA_041487255.1 Binataceae bacterium (SeqCode)
CCGGGGCGCCGGTCGCGATGCATACTCTGGCGCCTGCGCCGCACGTCGCTATTCATGTCGAAGACGGCCAGCCGCTGAAGGTAGGCGACGAGGAACTCGTCGTCCTTCATACGCCGGGGCATACGCGAGATTCAATAAGCCTGCTGGCGAAGGATCGGGTCCTCACCGGCGACGTATTGTTCATCCACGGCACCGGGCGCGCTGACTTCGCGGGCGGCGATGCGGGCATCCAGTACGATTCGATAATGCGCAAGCTGTTCACCCTACCCGATGAGACCCTGGTCTTCCCGGCGCACGATTATCGAGGTCATACACAATCAACTATAGGAGTAGAGAAGCGCTCCAACCCGCGCCTGGCCGGCAAGACCCGCGATCAGTACGTCACCCTAATGAACAATCTCGGCTTGCCGCTGCCCGAAGGCATCCAGGAGGCGCTGCAACCGAACCAATCCGACCTCGATGCGGGCGCGCTCAAGTTCCCGACGCTCTCGCAACTCAACCAGGTGCGTCAGCTGAGTGCGGCGGAGCTTCGCGAGCGGATCGCGAGCTCCAATCCGCCGATGCTGGTGGATGTGCGCGAGCAGGATGAGTATCGCGGAGAGTTAGGCCATATCGCCGGTGCGCAGTTGATTCCGCTAAAGGAGTTGCCGGAGCGCACCGAGGAGCTGGCGACCGCGAAAGGCCGCGACATCGTCGCGATCTGCCGCGTCGGCGTCCGCAGCGCCACTGCCGCGGCGATCCTTACCGGGTTGGGCTTCGAACACGTCTGGAACCTCAAGGGCGGCATGATCGAATGGAAGGATGCGCAGCTGCCGGTCGAGCGCTGATCCGGCGCTGTTTGATCTTCACCGTTCTAATGGTTTTTGGCGCGGCGACTGGGGCTCAGGCGTTCGAGGCTGCGGTAAAAAAACCGAAGCCGACGCCGCTTCCCACGCCGGCGCCGTTTTCCAACCCGCAAGTGGTAACCATTAACGGATACACTCAAGATGCCGAGGAGCCCTTCATCTCGCGCGATGGCAACCATCTGTTCTTCGACAACTCGAACGATCCGGCGAGGAACCCGAACACCGATATTTTCTGGGCGACGCGCGTCGACGATTTGACGTTCCAGTATCAGGGGCCGATCACCGGCGTCGATACCACAAGCGCACTCGAGGGCGTCCCCTCGATGGACCTCAACAACATCTTCTATTTCATCTCGCCGCGGAACTATGTCGCGCCGGATTTCGGCGTCATCTACTCCGGAACCTTCTCCAACGGCGAGGTCTCCACGGTCGCGCTGGTTCCCGGTATCTCGCGACGGAAAGCGGGCAGGGTGAATTTCGACGCCGAGATCAGCGCCGGCGGCGACACGCTCTATTTCGTCGATAGCGTGTTCAAAGACAATCAGCCCAGTACGGCCAAGATCGAGGTCGCCCACAAAAACGGAGATACCTTCGTGCGCGATCCGCACAGTGCGAAGATCATGGCGCGGATCAACTCCGGACGCCTTCAGTATGCGCCTGATATCTCCGCTTCCGAGCTGGAGCTCTATTTCAACCGCGCCGGTCCCGACGGCACTGCAATCTACAAAGCGGCGCGCACCGACCCTTCCATGCCGTTCGGAAAGCCGAAGAAGGTCGCTGCGATCACAGGTTTCGCGGAAGGACCTTCGATCTCGCCTGATGGTAAGTCGCTCTACTACCATCATCAGGATCCGGACCGTGTTTTTCGCGTCTATCGTGTCACGCGTCCCTGATCGTTCATGCTTTTCCGGCTGGCGGATCCGATGCATGTATATAAGAATCGACGCCATGACATCCAAGCTTGCGCTGCTTCTCGGCCTCCTCATTTGTATTCTTACCGTCCAGCCTCATTTCGGATGGGCGCAGGACGCCGCCGCCGATGCATTGAAGAAGGCCGTGGAGTCGACGACGCGCCGTCCCCAGGACACGGCACGCGACAAGTATCGCCACCCGATCGAGACGCTGAGCTATTTCGGCATCAAGCCCGAGATGACGGTGGTTGAGATTTGGCCCGGTGGTGGATGGTACACCGACATCCTCGCGCCCTATCTGCATGATCATGGCAAGCTCTACGCGGCTGCCAGTGAGGGAGAGAACGCGACCGAGTACAAGAAGAAGCTCGCCGATGATCCTGCGCGCTTCGGCAGGGTCACCGTCACCCAGCTCGATCCGCCCGATAAGATGCAAATTGCGCCCGGCGGTTCAGCCGATATGGTGATGACGTTTCGCAACGTTCACAACTGGATGCGGAGTGGAAATGCCGAGGCCGTTTTCAAGGCGATTTACACCGCGCTTAAGCCGGGGGGTGTCCTGGGCATAGTCGAGCATCGCGGCGATCCCACCAAGCCACAGGATCTCAAGGCTGCTTCCGGCTACGTGCGCCAGGACTACGTGATAAAGCTGGCCGAGGAGGCCGGCTTCATACTCATCGGCGAATCCGACATCAACGCCAACCGCAAGGACACCAAAGATTACCCGAAGGGCGTGTGGACCTTGCCGCCGAGCCTGGCAATGAAGGACGTAGACAAGGACAAGTACCTCGGCATCGGCGAGAGCGATCGAATGACGCTGAAGTTCATCAAGCCGGCTAGTACCGCCCGGCGATAAGCGTCGCACGATGTTGATCCTCGCGTCGAGTTCTTCCTCGACGCTATGCGACACGGCAATTTGCATCGCTTGCGGTGATGATGGTTCGGCTAGTAATGAGAGTCTCATGAAGGATTTGCTGCCGCTCGCCGAAAAAATCGGCGCCCTGCTCAAGCAACGAAAGGAAACCATCGCGATCGCGGAGTCATCCTCCGGCGGATTGATCGCGGCCTCGCTCCTGAGCGTGCCGGGAGCGTCGGCCTACTTCCTCGGGGGCGTGGTCGTATACACCCGCAAATCGATGCAGGAGTTGCTCGGCCTCACCGAGGAATCATTCAAGGGAATGCGCGGGCTCACGGAGCAGACCGCGTTGATCCTCGCGCGTGGTGCGCGCGATCGGTTGTCATCAACGTGGGGAATCGCGGAAATCGGTGCGGCGGGACCGACCGGCAGCCGCTACGGGGACGCGGCCGGAACCACCTGCATCGCGGTGGCTGGATCTGGCGAGCGCGCGGCCGTCATTCGTACCGGCAATAGCGATCGGGTAGCGAATATGCGCGCATTCGCCGAAGGGGCGCTGCGCCTCCTCGAAGAAAGCCTCAAGTAGCCGGTCGATGATTAGGATGAATGTGCGGGCTTGCGAGGCCGAGTGCGGCGCGTAGTTTAGGCTTCAGCAGCTGCACCAGCGGCGCCTCCCAGCAGACGTAGTTGTCGGGAATGTCGAGGACCACCACCTTCTCCGCGTGCGCATCGCCGAAGCGCTCGACGATGACGCGCCGGTGCGCGTCCTCCATCACGCAAATCACGTCCGCCTCTTCCACCAACTCCTGATTGACCGGATTTTTCGACCATGGCTCAGTGCCGGCCGAGGTTACCCACATCGGCGCGCACATTTCGGCAATCAGCATCGCAGCGGTCGGACTCCGATCCTTGTTTCCGGTGCAGATCATCAGGACCTTCTTCATAGCAATCCGACATCTTAGCAGAAGAGACCGGCCATGACGCAAAGAGTCTCCACGCCGGCCGCCTGTGCAGTCGCGATGGTATACGTAAGGTGAGCCTTCTTGACGCTCCGCGGCCCGAGCGCTCTACTCTCCAATCTCAGTGCCTGAGTCTCCCACGGAGCAATAGGACAACCCGATAAGACACCGTATACAAACCCTTGGCGCGTTGGTTTTCATCCTTGCGACTACGGTGTATGCGTCGGGTCGCGACACCCGTCGCACGCCCACGGTAGTCTATCCTGCGGGCTTCGCTACGTCACAACCGCTGTCCAGCATGGGCGAATCGAAGCCCTCGGCAGCAGCAGGATCGTCTGCGGCGGAACTGGAACTCGAAGTCGATCCTCCTCGCTCTCTGCCGCGCCGAAAAGGGACTGTCGATCGTCGCGCAGCCAAGGCGGTCTTGCAGAGTGAACCGCTGGCGAGCACGCGCCCCGAGCAGCACTCCACGTTTCCAGGAATGGGTTTCCTCAACAAAATCCCTCCCGATCCCAATATCGCGGTGGGACCCGACCACATTGTCGAGGTTGTCAATGTTCAGATCGCGGTCTACAGCAAGAGTGGAAGCCTATTTCCCGGATATCCGAAGAGCCTGAATACATTGTTCACCAATTTGGGCGGCGCCTGTGCGACCAGCAATGGAGGCGATCCCATCGTCCAGTACGACAAGCTCGCCGATCGCTTCATCGTCACTCAATTTGAGTTCGGCAGCCTAAGCACTCCCTTCCTGGAATGCATCGCTGTCTCGACAACGGGCAATCCGACAGGCGCTTACTATCTATATTCGTATGACTTCGGCCCCAACGAGAACGATTATCCCAAGTTCGGCGTATGGCCGACAGCCAGTAACTCCGCCTATCTTGCCACCTACAACCTCTTCGCGATTGGCGGTCAGGGGGTTGGAGGCGAGCTCTGCGCGTACGATCGCTCTGCTATGCTGGCTGGTGCTCCGGCCGCCGCTGTATGTTTCATACTCCCAGATGGCGGGTTCTTGCCGTCAGACCTGGACGGCTCAACCGTTCCACCCGATGGTTCGCCCGGCTATTTTCTGAACCTCGAGACGCTGAGCAGCCTACGTCTCTATAAGCTGTCGGCAAACTTTACCGATCCGAACAGCTCGACGCTGAGTGCTCCCGAAGATATTGCGATAGCGTCGTTCGACCCATCCTGCGGAGGCATTTCGCAGCCCGGCACGAGTGTAGGTCTGGAGCAGCTCTGCGATCGGCTGTTGCACCGGTTGGCCTACCGCAACTTCGGCGACCACGAAACGATGGTCGTGAATCATTCGGTTGTGGCTGGATACACTGTCGGCGTGCGCTGGTACGAATTACGCAAAACGCCGGCCTCGAATATCGGCACCTTCAGCACCTTCCAACAGGGAACCTATGCTCCAGATTCGTCCCAACGCTGGATGGGAAGCATTGCGATGGATGGGATGGGTAACATCGGTCTCGGCTATAGCGTAGCGAGTAGCAGCCTCTTCCCATCGATCAGCTACACGGGCCGCATGGCGAGCGATCCGTCCGGCATGATGGGGCTTGAGAACAGCCTCCAGTCGGGAGCCGGATCGCAGACTGGCCTCAATCGCTGGGGCGACTATAGCGCGATGCGTATCGACCCCAGCGATGATTGTCTATTCTGGTACGTCAACGAGTACTACACCGCGACTGATCCCCATACCTGGAACACTGCGATTGGGTCCTTTGGTTTTAGTGGATGTGGCTCCCCGCCCTCACCAGATTTTGCGATCTCAACAACGGCGTCGCCGCAGACTTTCACGGGTGGTATCGGAGGAATTTCTTCCGGGACGGTCTCGGTAAATTGGTCGAACGGACTTGGCGCCACGGTGGCGCTCACCACCGCGGGAGCTTGCGGGGGACCGGAAGGAATCACCTGTGGCCTGGGCTCCTCAAGCGTCACTCCGGCGAATCCCGCTACCAGCTTGAGCGTTGGAATACCACCCGGTGCGCCACCAAGCGCGTATCCCATCACTATCATCGGAGCCACAACTGGTCCAAGTCTCAGCCATTCAACGACCTTGGCCGAGGTCGTCTCCGTACCGCCTCCAACGCCAACTTTGACCGCGACGCCAACCGCAACCGCGACGCTATCGTCAACAGTCACGTTCATCGGGGCAAGCCAGTTGGCAGACTCGTCGGCGCCTGTCACGACGGTTAGCATCGGACGGCCTCCAGGCACGCAGCAGGGGGACATCCTGCTCGCGCAGATTATTGTCGCCGATGGCCTCGGCGCGATTGTCCCGACCTCGCCGAGCGGGTGGATCAGCATTCGCCATGATGCCGTGAGCTCTCTCAACAAGCTGACCTCGTGGCTTTACTACAAGCTCGCCGGCGCCAACGAGCCGACTTTCTATGGATGGAGCCTCAACTCGAGCTGGGCTGCGGGCGTGATGGGCGCCTGGAGGGGCGCTTCTGCGCCGATAGACAATGTATCGGGAGTTACAACGGCGGGATCGAGTCCGGTATCGATCGCGGCTCCATCGCTAACGCCGAACAACAACAACGAGCTACAAGTATATTTCTATGCGTCGCAGTCCTTTGCTGGACCTACAATTACTTTATCAGCAGTATTGAACCAGCGCGCCAACATCAGATCTTCGAAGGAAGGATTTACCGTGGCATTCGCTGACCTCGGCGCGCCCTTTGCCCACACGGCGTCTCCAGCCTATCCCGCGACCGCTACGATCTCCGGTGCCGCTGCAATGTCAGCTCAGGCCATTTTGTTGATATCCGGGTCTGCCATCGCGACTTCAACCCCAACTACTACGACGATCGCAACCCGGACCGCGACACCTACCGCGGTAGCAACCACAACCTCGACGCCAGTGCGCACACTAACCGCCACTCTGACAAGAACTCCGACCGCAACTTCGACAAGGACCGCAACCTCGACACCTCTAGCTACGCCCACGCCCGCATCGGGTATGACTTTCGTGGGCGCGGGCCCGTTAGCAGATTCCAGCAACCCGGTTACGACTATAACTGTCTTTTTGCCTACCGCGGTTCAGTCCGGCGATATCCTGCTCGCGCAGATCCTTGTCGCTGATGGCACCGCATCGATTGTGCCTACTCCGTCGAGCGGCTGGACCGCCCTAAGGCATGACTCAATCGGCGACTCCAACAAACTAGCCTCGTGGCTGTATAGCAAGGTTGCGGCTGCGGCCGAACCAGTCTCGTACAAATGGATGATAAGTCCGCAGTACGCAGCCGGTGCAATGGGAGCCTGGCGAGGAGTCTCAGCGTCGCCGACCGACAAGTCATCTGGCGCGGCGGCGACTGGTACAACGCCGATTTCTGCTTCGGCGCCTTCATTGACCCCGGCCCGCAACAACGAACTACAGGTGTACTTCTATGCCGCGCAGAGCTTCGTCGCGCCGGCTCTCAGTCTGCCATTGGCGATTACGCAGCGCTTCAACACCAAGTCCAGCAAGGAGGGTTTCGTGCTGGGCTTCGGAGATCTGGTGGCGCCGGCTAGCGGGACTCCATCTTCCACTTATACGGCAACGGCGTCTATGTCCGCCGGAGCGAAGGAGGTTATGACCGCGCAAGCCGTTTTACTGATGCCGCCCTGAGAGCAAGCGCAACCAGCCCTAAGCGCTGTCTGTTCGAGGGGCAACGCAACTATCTTGAAGGAAGGTCGACGCGTCCGATCGAATACGCAACCGCCGCGTAGGCGGTTAGCAACTCCGATTTGCTCTGAATTAGCGTATACCTTGCGTTCGCCAGGTCACGTTGCGCGGTGAGCAATTCCACGATGGTGGCTAACCCCTGGCGATAGCTCTCGCTATTGGCCGAATACGATTCCTGTGACGAGGCGAGCAGGCTTTGCGCATACTCATATTTGCTCAGCGACGACTGAAATTTGTAGTAAGCGCGCCAGACCTCGGCGACAGCATCAATCTCGAGCGTCTTGAGGTCGGCGCTGGCCACCTCACGATCGGCTTTTGCCTTACGAAGATCGTTGAGATGGCGAAAGCCGGTAAACAGGTCCCATTTGATTGTCAGCATCGCGGAGTACTGAGGCGTCGCGATTTGAACCGAAGGCGGTCCATTGAAGGTATAGTTCCAGATGTTCTCGCCGTAGATTCCCGCCGCGCCCACGGTCGGGTACCACTGCGCGCGCGCCTGCCCGATCGCTGCGTCGCTCGCACGCAGTTGCGCCATTCTCGCGGCGAGGTCGGGACGCGACCGGCGCGCCTCGGCGATCAGAGTTTCGACGTCACGGCTGAGTGATTTCGGAACCGATTCGCTATCCAGCGGCTGAACCTTGAGCGGTGTGTCAGCGGCAATTCCCAGAGCTACCGCCAGATTGGCCTGAGCGTCGCGCAAAAGTTGATCGGCATTGGCCAGATCGAATCGCGATTGCGCCAGCCGCTCTTGCGCAAGCAGCAGCTCCGGTCGCGTCGCGAGGCCCAGATCGACGCGTTGTTTGACCGAGTCGAAATCAGCCTTGGCAAGCTCGAGATTTTGCTTGGCTGCCTCGACTGCGGCCTCGACGGCATCGAACGCGTAGAAGGTTTGCTCAACCCCGAAGACGACATCCTGAATGGTCCGATTGGCCGAAAAGTTGGCCGCGATGAGTTCCTCGCGCGCCCG
>JBGPMZ010000077.1:0-8206 GCA_041487255.1 Binataceae bacterium (SeqCode)
CGGCGAGTCCCATCCCGCCCCGCCTACGGGCAGTATCCCGCCTACCAGCGACATTTGAATGGTCTCTTCCGCAGCTAACCTCGACGAAGGCTGCAAAGCGGGCAATATCGTCGCGCTTGAACTTCTCACTCATTGGTATTTGGACCCGATTCTTCGACTCAAGACTTAGAAACCATATGAACTGCTGCTGGCATCAACTCGTACGGTTTTACTGGTGGGGCGGAACTTTTGAGGGTGCTGTATTCATACTTGGCATGAGCGTCGTGGGTGGAGTGATCCTGGGAGTGATATTGATCGCAATCCAGGTCGTTCGGTCGATCCCGCAAGCTTGGAGGGAAGGAATGGCGGAAGCTCGCGCGAAGCGCCTGGCGAAACAGGGTATCCCACCTGATGACTCGCATCCGGGGCTGCCCGCCTCCGATGTCCCGCCTACCAGCGATATTTGAATGGTCTCTTCCGCAACCAACCTCGACGAAGGCTGTGAAGCGAGCAATATCGCCCAGTTTGAACGTCTCACTCATTGATACTTAGACTCGATACTCCGATTTAGGACATGGAAACCTTATGAACTGCTGGTGGCATGAACTGGGCCGGTTCCTCTGGTGGGGCGGCAGTCTTGAGGGTGCTGTTTTCATACTCGGGATGAGCGTCGTGGGTGGGCTGATCACGGGAGTGATATTGATCGCAATCGAGGTCATTCGGTCGATCCCGCAAGCTTGGAACGAAGGTCGTGCCGAGGTTCGCGCGAAGCGCCTGGCGAAACAGGGGCTCCCACCCGGCGATTCCCATCCGGCGCCACCTGGCGACATTCCCCCTAGCAGCGACATTTGAATGGTCTCCTCCGCAACTAACTCCGACGAACGCAGTAGGGCGAGCAATATCGCCGGGTTTGAACTTCTCACTCATTGATACTTAGACTCGATATTCCGCACTAAGACTTCGAAACCAAATGAACTACTGGTGGTGCGAATTCGAACGGTTTTTCTGGTGGGCTGGAACTCCTGAGGGCGCTGTGTTCGTACTCGCGATGAGCGTCGCGGGTGGACTGATCACGGGAGTGATATTGATCGCAATCAAGGTGGTCTGGTCGATCCCGCGAGTTTGGAGGCAAGTGCTCGCAGAGGACCGCGCGAAGCGCCTGGCGAAACAGGGGCTCCCACCTGGCGATTCCCATCCGGCGCCGCCCGCCATCGACGTCCCGCCTACCAGCGACATTTGAGAACCTACTTGCGCAAGCACGTTTAAGACCTCGAAATCAAATGGATTGCTGCTGCCATCAACTCGATCAGTTTCTCTGGTGTACCAGCACTCCGGAGTGGTTTGTCGACGTGACGGCACTAGTCGCGTTGGCCGGATTACTCGTTGCAGTCATCTGGTTTGCGAGAGAGTGCTTTCGGGCGTTCGCAAGAGGCTTGAACGACGGCCGTGCCGAGGACCGCGCGAAGCGCTTAGCGAAACAAGGGCTCCCACCTGGCGATTCCCCTGCGACCCCGCCTACCGGCGACATCCCGCCTACCAGCGACATTTGAACTAGCTCCCTCCACCCGCGTTCTCGGTGGCCTTGCGCTGGTACTCTTCGACAGCTTGCAGCCAATAGCGCAACTCGTCGAAGTCCATCGCCGCCAGTTCGCCTACTCCGAATCCGAAGTGGACCAGGGCTGCGAAGGCGCCGGCGGAGGGCCCTGAAAATTTGCGCCGGCCACCTCGGACTGCAACGCCAGCACATCGTTGAGATCCATCGCGAGGAGATCCTCGTAGACGATCTTCTCGCCATCGATCTCGACCAGCTCGGCAATCAGCGCGAAGACTACTGCGTTGGGATCGCTCGATACTCCCACCACCCGCTGCGCGCGCATCAGGTCGCGCCCGAAGCCTCTGCGGATAGCGGCGCTCTTGCCGGAGGGGAGGGTCAGCAGAGTACGGTCTTTCCGTTCGGCCTCGGGCGCTTCCTGAAGCTTGACTCCATTCACGGACACATCATCAGATCTCATTGAACTAGCTCCTCAGTCAGGGCGATGTATGAGCTTTCACCGGGCAACCATGTCAGCCGCCCAGATTCGCGCGGAAGGTGGAAAGTTGATCCACGCCGCCCACGACATACACATTCGCAAATACATCGTAGAGATAGATTTGGGTTCCGGCGACGTAGAGCTCGCAGTGGTAGACACTCACGACTGAATTCGTATCCACCATCGCTTGATGCTTCAGGTTGGCAGTGCCGGCATCCTTGAATACTCCGGTCATAAGATAGACGACCGGCAACTCAGCCGAACGGCCCTGGCTGGTATACTGCTCGAGACTCCCTCTGACCTGGAACGAATGAGTTTGAAAGGGACTTGCGGACATCGTCAAGGTCTCGGCGTCAAAGGACGACCACTTTATCTTGGCCTCGAGCTTATCCACTCCACTCCACAGCTCGGCAGTTCCGACCATCCCGAGACCTTTGTACTCGATCATGCGATGCCGCGGCTGCGGTATCTCGACTTCCGCTGCGCGTCCGAGCAGACCAACGCCATCGATGTATATATTGGCATTGGTAAGCGAGTTGATCTGGATGTTCATTCGAATACCTCGATAGTGTCTGGAGGTTGCTAAGCGGTAGCGAGCGCCGATGTCGTCAACGCATTGGTCTGACCGAGTTGCTGGAGAAGCGCGACATCGATGAAGGTCTGGAAGGTTAGACGTTCAGCCGGTGGTGGCGGCATGACATCGATGTCAAACACCAACTGACCGGCGGAAATCTGCACGGGCGGATTCATGGCGGGATCGTAACTTGCGCTCGCTGCGACTACCGCACCTCGCTGGATCAGGGTCCGCAAGAAGCCGTTGACGGTCGCCAGGATGGCGGTGATGAGCGCGTTGGAAATCGGCTGGTCAATGAACTGCAGCATCGCGAGTTCAACTGACTCCTCTATGACGTCCATCGTGCGCCGCACGCTGATGAAATTGTCCGGTGCGGTAGTGCTAGGGTACGCGGACGAACGGTTTCCCCACACGCGGAAGCCGGTGCCGAACGCGTTGAACACGGTGAGTATTCCGCTGGAGTTCAAATTATTGACGTCCGAGGTAGCATCGATGGCTGACGAGTAAAGTTGTACGTCGGGTCCCAGGATGCCTTCGATTTCCAAGTTGGAAGGCGACCACCAGTAGCCTTTGGCCGGGTCTCGAGCGGCGATCGCGCCGGCTACCCACGAGGAGTACGGTCCAACCGCGAGCGCGTTGACCTGCGTGGTGATGGGTGCGCCAGTCGCACCAAGAGTCACTCCGGTAGGTACCATCCCTGTGTCGAAGAAGTTTTCCTGAGGATAACAAAGGATGGCGCGCTTGCTGGAGGTGTTGAATGCGTTCCCGGCAGCACCGCGATTACTGATTGCGTTAGCCACCGGCGTTGAAGGAGGCGAGTCGACCAGCGCGACCGCTCGAATCTTGTTCGCCATTGCGATTTCCACTGTCGCTACGCCTGCCGATTGCGAGTATCCGGGCGCGATCAGAATCTTGGCGAAGAACCCCATGGTTCCATAGGTAGTCTGCAGCGCGTGGATTCCGGTATAGACGCCACTGGTAACCCCGCCGATGATGTCGGAGTCATGAACCTTGGTAGGATCGGCGTAGTTGAAGGACACCAGCACCGTAGCTCCTGATGCGATGTGACCTCCCGATGCGGTGGGGACAATCGAGATTACTCCGTCGACCGCGTCGACGTTGTAGTCGGTTCCGGCCGTGTAGGTGGTGCCCGCAGGGTCGCTGGTGACTACCACATTCGATACCCCCATGTGTCCAAGGTTGATTGCGCCTTGAGCGTTGAATGGAAATGCGGTGGCGGCCACCGAAGTGAAGTGTGTGGCCGGGTCAAATACGTTTATGACGATTACCTGGCCCGCGCCCTGGTTCTGAATGGCAGCTAAGGCATAGGGAATAGTGTAGCCGCGCACCATCGGACCGAATTTAGCCGCATCGAGAGCGGAAGATACCAGCGTCGGCGCGTTGACAGCTGGTGAGACTGCGGGCGCTTCGACCGCCCATGTGGGAGCGGTGCCGACTAGCCCGATGACTGCGGATTTGACCACTGTCACTGGGACCGGACCGCTTCCGACTTCGATCACTTCAATTCCATGTAAGAAGCTTGCTGGCATAATTTCACCGTTTGATTTTGTATTGAGCTCCGGCCGCCACTGTTACACGAAAGGAACCGATTCCCCTTCTGTAGCTACCACCGAATCGGCGTAACTCCAGGCGACGTTGACTGAAGCTCCGCTCGCAATTCCGCCCGATGGCAGGCGAGTCACGACTCCACTTAGCCTATCGATGGCGAAGTCTGTTCCCAGAATGAATGCTGAACCACCAAGTGTACTGACCGCGAGTGCAACGATGTTGCTGTTCGGAAGTTGAAGGTGGTCCTGCGAGTCGAACGCGAAGGTGGTTGCACCGATCGTAACCGTACTTTCGCCGCTAGCCTCGAGGGCTACTCCCTTGATGAAGAGCGGATGGTCGTCTGTAGTCGACGGCTCGAGCGTCATGGTGGTCAATCCAATAGTAATCAGATACATCCACACACCGCCGTCGGCGTCGCGTTCGACGAACTTCTCGCGCACCATAAAGATCTTGCGCGCCCCGGGAATCCGGTATCCGGTCAGCGCGGCGCGGATCGCCTCCAGGATCGCGTAGGCGCCGGGGGAGGTCGCTGCCCGAGTTCCACCCACGCTCCATCCCAGGTCGCGGACGAGTACGGTAACGTCGAACTCCATCTTTCGTTCCTGGATGATCGACGCAGTGTCTTCCACGCGCCCGTATTCGGATCCGCGATATACGACCAGCGCCGCGCCGATTCTATGCGTGAGGCGGTAGTTCTTGGGATAGTCCGGAAAGTGGACGACCTCGATCGAGGTCACTATCGCACTCAGCCGCGCCACGATCGCAGTTTGGATGCTGGCGACATCAACCGGGGTTGGCGGCGAGAACGCCTGCCCGATCCAGGACGTATCAAGAACAATTCCCATCGTTCCTAGAATCCCTTCATGCTCTTGCGGCTAAAGATGCGCGCCGGTCCCGCGGCCTGTTCGGCGCCTTGCGCGATCGAAGTCTCATTGCCATCGGCGCCGATACCTAAAGTCATCTGGCCGCTGGCAACCTTGCCTAGCATGGCGATCGCATCGTCATAGCGCCGTCTCGCATCGGCTAAGTCATGGATCGGCCGCAGCGACTGCAACCGATAGACCGCGATGTCACATGCGAGCCGATTCAGCACTTCCGGCGCCTCGGTCAGCGGCAGCGTAAAGCGGCCGCCGAGGTATCCATCGATCTCCGCCGAAGCGTCACCAAGAGCCTGCTCAAGAGCTGTGGTGTTGATGCTGGTGACCATCGGATCCTCGTTGGTGAGCTGAACCAGGTCGCGATTCGGGTAGCGATTGACGATGTCCTGTGGCGTCGCGTAACTCATGACACTGGCGTCCTTGCCTAAGCCAGGTACTCGCTAACGATCAGCTCGGCGCTGTTTCTCCAGATGTTCGTGGTCGACACGCTGGAGCTAGCTCCCGTACCTGCCATGAATTCCGAGTTCAGCAGCTGACGGCCTACTTCCTCGAGGGCGGGCGGCACCAGGAGATATACGCCCTTGCCGCTCGCCAGGGTGCCGAACGGCATCGCGGCGTCGGTCTTGAGCGACCGCATCGCGGCGCGTGCCGCGCCATAGTTGGTAGGATTCGAAAGGTCATGGTTGCTCGCATACGCTAGCTGCCAGAGCCCGACTCCGGTGTTAGCGCGGCCGTCGACCCCGTAGCGAAACTCGCGACGATTGAAGACCGCCTCGTCGTTGATCGAGCTCATGCGGGTCACCGCATACTCGCGGCGCAACTGGAAGATGAACGGCCGAATCGCACGAGACGCATCGATCAAAAACCAGTACGCACCCGAGCCCGAGCTGTTGATGTTAGAGGCTGTCGAGTCAGCGTCGGCGCGTCCCATGGGGCCTACCGGATGCGTCGAAGAGAAGAACGGCTGACCATCATAACCTACCACGCTCGACGGAGTGGTCACCGAGTTCTTGATCATCTGGAAGAGCAGCATGTCGGGATGCACCTTGGTGTCCCATCCGAGCTGCTCGATGATCGGCTCGTAGACGCCGTAGGTGTCGTCTTCGATGTCGTTGCGGTCGATCGACACGGTGTCTTCGAAGTTGCGGTTGGCGATGGTATAGGAATGCGCCTCGAGCGCCTGGATGACTCTATCGCCGAGCCACTCACGGAACCTGGTCGTGCGGCCCAGCCATGGATAGGTACTTACACGGCTCGACGACCGCACGATCGAAGAGATCGATTCGTAGTATGAAGGAGGCTTCTCGAATCCGCGCTGAAAGACGACATCGAAGCCGGTAAAGAGTGCCGACAGATTCTGTGGAGATACTTCCATCTTGGTTCTAACTCCTTGCTAGTTACGAGGCCTACGCCGCGGAAGTGGCCTGATGCCAGAAATCGACCCATACTTCGCCCGAAGGATCGATCGCGACTACCAGGCCTGCTACCGCGTATTGCTGCACCGAGGCGCCCGAGGCGCGGTCGGTCGCGGTCACGTTGTTATCGTCGAGCGCGAAGCATGGGCTGCCAACCGACGGCGCTGTAATCGAGTTGTCCTGCGCGTACATGAAGACGCCCTTGCGCAGCGCAATCTGGATTGCGCCGGCCGCGCCGGGATTGTTCACCGCGTTCTGCGCGGGAGTTCCGTTCACCACGTACTCGGCGCGTCCGATCACCTTCTGCGCGTTGGCAGTCGTAGTCGTCGCTGACGCGGGAACTGCGTTGCCGGCCGCATTAATCGCGACCATCGCGCCGAGGAAGACCGTGGTGTTCGCCTCGACGTTCACGACCCGGATGCGACCGCCGTCGGCCATCTCCGGCGTGTTTCGGGAATTTGTCAGTGCCGCCATCTTGTCACCTTGCCCGTTCGATTGAAGTTAGAGACTCGGATCCGCTTGATCCCGGTTGAGGCGGAGAAAATCGGCGCCGCCGTTTTTGCGCTGCAGGAAGTCGTTCGGCAGGACACCGAGCAGCCCGCAGATCGCGACCTCGGTCCCACTCAGCATCGAACCCGCATGCGACCGCGAGAGCGCCATCCTCGGATCGCCGACCAGCTTCAGCTCGCCCGCCAGCACCACCGGCTGGCGCGCGGCGAAGGTGTCGAAGCCCTTGGGATCGGCCGCGCAGTATGCGATCGCCCATTCGCGATGCGCCGGCGCCAGCTTGCCCGAGCGAATCGCTTCCTCGACCGCATGCTCAGCCTTCTCGCGTGTGCGCTCCATCTTGAGCGCGTTGAGTTCGGTGAGCGCCTGCTGAAACTCGGCCACCGCCACGTAGCGTGCCGGATCGAAGTTCCCTGCGCGATGCGCCGCGGCGGGATCGCTGTTGATGCTCGCGGCAACCGTCACGGTCGCACTCAGCCGCTTGAGGATTTCATCGGTCGAGGCGTCCGCGCTCAGCCCCAGCATCTCACGAAGCTGTTTGAGAAATTCATCCATGTTGCTTTCCTCGTCTCCGGCCGCCGAGATCGCGGTTAGGTAAAGATTCGGGTTGTTGGTCAGGCCCGCGCGCAAAAGGCGCGTGATGGTTCCGTCGTTCGGCGAGTACTGAAAGACCGGCGAGATGTAGCGATACTCATGCGCGCGGATCGCGCCGGCCGCGCGTTCAGTCCATTCGACCCGGCCCCAGATTGCACCATTTCGAATCGCGAACTCGGTGAGCCATCCCGCCGCCGGTGCGGGACTTCCTTGCGGCGCACCAAAGTCGGTCGCGTGGTCATAGTCGATCGGAATCCCGGCTCGCATCAGCAATGCATTGGTTGCACTGATGACCGCCTCGGGATCGCAGAGCACGTAAGGGCCACGGCCATCGCGCCCATGAAAGCTGCCGGCCGGGATCAGTTGGATCCATTCCGGCGGCGCGGCATTGCCGTCCTCGACGCCAAAGGCTGGCGCGCTGGCGGTTTCGACCCGGGAGAACCCAAAGAACTTGCGTGGATTGGCGCCCGGGTCACCGCCAGCGCGTGTCATTGAGGAGGAGTCAACCATTGCGCGCATTGTGCCGGGATTTTCCGAATCCCATAAGGATGAACTAGTTCATCCATGCATTCTTCTAGGGAGAGAAGGGGAAGGTGCGCAAAAGTCAACCTCTGCTGAACATCCAGTCAGCGGCATCCATCACTTTGTGAGGCTGTTTGC
>JBGPMZ010000078.1:0-8189 GCA_041487255.1 Binataceae bacterium (SeqCode)
CGCGGGCTCACCTCGGCTTCGTCATGCCCTTCACCCTGATGCTTCATTCGTATCCCGAACAACTATGATAGCCATAGCGGTTTTGCGCACGCAACGCGCGGCCTCGCAAGCGGCATTTTGAAGTTCGGCCATCTTGAAAAGCGAGGTCCTGTTTTGGGGGCACGGGGCGTTCGCGAACGCCCCCTACTCGAAGATCGTTCCGGGTCACATTGTTTTCGCAACTGGGCCGCCTTATCCTCGAAGCATCGTGAAGCTGCCCGATGTCTATAAAGATTGGCGCATCATGGCCGGTCTGATGCTGGTCGCTCTCGGCGCCGGCAACTGGATCATCGGGCTGAACAGGACGCGCATCGCGAGCCAGATGATAGCCCAGGCGACGCATACCTCGCCGAGCAGCGACTATCGCAGCTTCGATGAGGTGGACTCCGCCGCCGGTGTGTTGAAGCCGTTCACCGAGGAAGAGGCGCGCGTTTCCTACGCCACCGCGCGGATGGATTTTTATCACGCGACGTTTCTGACCGGGCAAGTGCTGGTGATCTTCGGACTGATCATCACCTTGATCGGCTTCATCAACGTGATCCAGCGTGATACGCGCCGCACCATCCGCCGCATCTCCGAGGATGCTCCGCTGCGCATCCGCGAACGACACGGATAGCGTCGCCGCGATGGTCAAGCTGCTGGCGGAACGCGCCTTCGCAAAAGTCAACTTGTTTCTGCGAGTCACCGGCCGCCGCGCCGACGGCTATCACGAACTCGACTCGATCTTCGTTCCGGTTTCCATCGGCGACCGAATCACCATCGAAGTCCGCCCCGCGTCATCCTCGAACGTCACTTTAAGATGCAGCATTGCGTCGCTCGGCGATGCGGAGGCCAACCTCGCGTCACGCGCCGCACGCGCATTCATGAACGAGTTCGGAGTCTGCGCGCAGGTGATGATCGATCTGGAGAAGACCATTCCCGCCGGAGCGGGCCTCGGTGGAGGATCGAGCGACGCGGGCACCGTGCTGCGAATGCTCAGCGCGATGATGATATCGACGTCTGTGAAGCCGCAGGACTGCTCCGAGCGCCTGCACAAAGTCGCGGGCACGCTCGGCGCCGACGTACCCTTTTTCCTGGACCCGCGCCCTTCCCGCGTGACCGGAATCGGCGAGCGTATCGAGGTTCTCGCTAAGTTCCCGACCCTGCACCTGGTCATCGCGGTTCCTCCAGTCGA
Source organism: Binataceae bacterium (SeqCode) (assembly GCA_041487255.1). Taxonomy (GTDB): domain Bacteria; phylum Desulfobacterota; class Binatia; order Binatales; family Binataceae; genus DATGKG01. Next base: position 1,214 of record JBGPMZ010000078.1, read on the forward strand.
GGCGCCAACCGCGTCGGTCTTCAAGGCGTTGAAGCGCGAGGGCTTCAGTGGCGCGGCGCCGCCGAGCGATATCGACGAGATCATGCGCGGCGAAATCACATCGAGGCACCTGGTGAACGACCTCGAAGCGCCCGCGACACAGCTCTATCCACAGATCGCGAAGCTTAAAGCATTACTTGAAGAATGTGGCAGTCAGGCTTCCTCGATGAGCGGCAGCGGAAGCGCGGTCTTCGGCATCTTCCCGGAAGCGCAAACGGCCGCGCGAGCGGCGTCGTCGCTCCGCATCAAAGCTCCCGAAGCGCGTGTATTCACGGCCAGATCGCTCGATGCTCATCCCGCAGCGCAGGATTGACAGCGAAAAATCTCGCCCATAACATCGCTTATCCGCGCAGCTGAACCTGAACGTGGTAGGGTAACTGGCGCGGGCGGAGCGTCGTTTATCCAGAGCGAACGCCCGACATTGTGAATCAAATGATGCGCCGGACGGGGGCAAGTCTCCCGTTCGGCGCTGATATTGAGTACATTCAGCGGCACTGGGTCAACTACAGTCAACCACGGAGCCCGGCACGTCGCTTCGCTGGGCGGTCGCCAAGCTGGTAAGGCACCAGGCTTTGGACCTGGCATTCGAAGGTTCGAATCCTTCCCGCCCAGCCATCTGAAATCGATGGTGACCGGAGCATGAACAGGACAGGAAACGGAGACGATGTCGGAACGCGCTAAAGACGAACTCGAGATTTTTACCGGTAATTCCAACCCGGCACTCGCACGCGAAGTGTGCGAGTACCTCGAGGTCCGTCTTTGCGATGCCGACGTCGGCCATTTTCCCGACGGCGAAGTGATGGTCGAGGTCAAGGAGAACGTTCGCGGCGGCGACTGCTTCGTCATCCAGTCCACCTGCAGCCCTCCTAACGACAATTTGATGGAGCTGCTCCTGTTGATGGATGCGCTGCGGCGCGCCTCAGCGAAACGGGTCACGGCCGTGATTCCGTACTTCGGCTACTCGCGCCAGGATCGCAAGGTAGCGCCGCGCGTTCCGATCAGCGCGAAAATGGTTGCCGATCTCATCACCACTGCGGGCGCCTCGCGAGTGCTCACCGTCGACTTGCATGCTGGGCAGATCCAGGGCTTCTTCAACATCCCGGTCGACAACCTCTATGCGATGCCGGTGCTGATTCAGTATCTGCGCAAGCGCGTCGACGGCCGGAAGATCGTGGTCGTCTCGCCCGACGCGGGCGGGGTGGAGCGCGCGAGGGCCTTCGCTCGCCGCCTCAACGCCGACCTCGCGATCATCGACAAGCGCCGTCGCCGCGCCAGCGAAGTCGCCGAGATGCGCCTGGTTGGTGAAGTCAAAGATTCAGTGGCGATTCTCGTTGATGATATGATTGACACGGCAGGAACGATTACCGAGGCCGCCAAGGTGGTCGCCAATGCGGGCGCCAGCGAGGTTTTTGCCTGCGCTACCCATCCGATACTTTCGGATCCGGCGTGCGATAGGCTCAATCATTCGGTCATCAAGGAATTGATTACCACCAACACGATTCCGCTGAAGCCCAAGGCGCAGGCAGAGCTGCCGCGCATCAAGGTTATCTCGGTCGGGCAGCTCATAGCCGAAGCGATACGCCGAATTCACAATGAAGAATCTGTGAGCTCGCTGTTCAGTTAGCGAGCCGCGCGAGGAAGCAATGGAAACCGGAGAACTACTTTGCGAGAAACGTCCCACCAGGCCCAAGGGCGCGCGCCATCAGGTGCGCCGGGAGGGCCGCGTACCGGGCGTGCTGTATGGACCCAAGACCACGCCGATCGCGGTGTCTGTTAATGCGATCGATTTGCGCAATCGCGTCACGCACGCGGCCAGCGCACGCATCATGCGGCTCAAATCGACGGCCTCGGAACTCGACGGCAAGCACGTGCTGGTGAAGGACATCCAGCGCGCGCCGGTCTCGCGCGAGATTCTTCACGCGGACCTTTATGAGGTCGATCTCACCCGCGCGATTCGTGTCAGCGTGCCGCTGCATTTCGTCGGCAAGCCGGCGGGCGTGGCCGAGGGCGGCATCTTGGCGCCGCTGGCGCGTGAGGTCGAAGTGGAATGCCTCCCGCTGGAGATTCCGGAATTCTTCGACGTTGACGTAAGCGCACTCGGGATTCATGACGTCATCCACGTCTCCGCGATGAAGTTTGCCGGAAACGTTAAGCCAATCTTCGACACCGATTATCCGGTGGTGAGTGTGCTTCCGCCCACCGTCGAAGCCGCGCCGACTCCGGTCGCCGCAGCCGAAGTCGTGGGCGCCGAGGGTGCAGCTCCCGCCGAGGGTGCTGCCGCCGCGCCGGCCGCCGAGGGTGGCAAGGAAGCCGCCGCTCCGGCCGCGGGTGGGAAGAAGGAAGAGAAGAAGAAGTAACCCGCGCGGCGAGGACACAATCCTCGCGCGAGAGAGAGTGGATGCCCGCGCCGCATCGGTGGTGATGCGCGCGGGTTGGTGGAAGAGAAGGCGCCGCGTACGCGATCGCGTATTAGCTGCGGCCTCGGTGGCAGTGGTTGGAGGGGTTAGTCGGCCATGAGTTTCGCGCATCTTCACGTACATACCCAGTTCAGTCTTCTCGACGGCGCCAACAAAGTCGGTCCCCTGATCGACCACGCAAAAGCCTCGGGCATGGATGCGATTGCGATAACCGATCACGGCAACATGTTCGGCGCGGTCGAGTTTTTCAAAAAGGCGAAAGAGAAGGGCGTCAAGCCGATCATCGGATGCGAGGCCTATCTGGCCCCGGGCAAGCGTACCGATCGCACGCAGATCGCCAAGAGCGACGATTTCGAGAACGGCGGCAACTATCATCTCATCCTGCTCGCGCAGAATCAGATTGGATATCGCAACCTGTGCCGCCTCCTCAGCGCCGCGTACAAGGAAGGCCTCTACTACAAGCCGCGCATTGATAAAGAGATCCTCACCGAATTCAATGAGGGGCTCATCGTTCTGTCGGGATGCCTGTCGGGCGAGATCGCGCGTTTCCTGCGCGCCAACAAATTCGACAAGGCGTGCGAAGCCGCGGAATGGTACGCGAGCACTTTCAAGGATCGCTACTACCTCGAACTGCAGGACAACAAGCTGCACGGCCCCTATAACCAGGCGCTCATCGACATCGGCAAAAAGCTCGGGCTGCCCACCGTCGCAACCAACGATTGTCACTATCTGCATCGCGACGACGCGCGCGCGCATGAGGTTTTGCTCTGCATCCAGACCGGCAAGACCATGGCCGACGAAACCCGCTGGAAGTTCGACACCGACGAGTTGTACGTAAAGACGCCTGAGGAGATGGCGGCGGCGTTTGGCGCGGATTCTGAGCCGTATCGCAACACGATGGAGATCGCGCGCCGGGTCGACTTCGAGTTCGAGTTCGGCAAGTTCCACTTCCCGGTCTACAAATCGGTCGGCGATTCCGAAACGAAAATGGATTACGAAGCCGAGATGACGCGTCACGCACGCGAGGGGCTGGAGAAACGCCTTGCGGAAATTCGCGACCGTCGCGGCGCCGACTTCGATACCGCGCCCTACTACGAGCGGCTCGACCAGGAGCTGCCGGTCATCTGCGACATGGGCTTCGCGGGCTACATGCTGATCGTAGAGGACTACATCGGGTACGCACGCGACAAGGGCATCCCGGTCGGGCCCGGACGCGGCTCGGTGGTCGGCTCGCTGGTCAGCTATGCGCTCGGCATCACTGAGCTCGATCCGATCGAGCATCGCCTGTTGTTCGAGCGATGGCTCAACCCCGGGCGCAAGTCGATGCCCGATATCGATTCCGACTTTTGCTTCGAGCGCCGCGACGAGGTTGTCGAGTACGTTCGCCGGAAGTATGGCGAAGAGCGGGTCGCGCAGATCATCACGTTCGGAACCATCAAGGGTAAGCAGGCGATTCGCGATGTCGGACGCGTGCTAGGCCTCTCGTTCGGCGAGACCGACAAAATCGTCAAGCTCTATCCCGCGCCCAAGCAGGGCCGTGATTTTCCGCTCGCCGAGGCGCTCGAGATGGAGCCGCGTCTCAAGGAAGAGCGCAAGACGCACCCCGAGCTGTTCGAGAACGCATTTAAGCTCGAAGGCCTGCTGCGCCATACCTCCAAACATGCCGCGGGCATCGTAATTTCGGATGTGCCGCTCGACGAAACGGTTCCGCTCTACGTCGACAAGGAACGCGAAGAGGGCGGCCTCGCGATCACGCAATACTCGATGAAGGGTGTCGATGAGATCGGGCTCATCAAGTTCGACTTCCTCGCGCTCAAGAATCTGACTCTTATTACCAATACGCTCGATATCATCAAGGCCAGCGGCCAGGAGCCGCCCGACCTCAAGCGCTTGGGCCTCGACGATCCCGACGCCTATCGCCTGCTCGCGCGTGGCGACACGGTCGGCGTGTTTCAGATGGAAAGCTCGGGAATGCGCCGCTTTCTCACCGACCTCAAGCCGTCGTGCTTCGAGGACGTCATCTCAGCCGTGTCGTTGTTCCGTCCCGGTCCGCTCGACGCGATCGAAGACGGCAAGACGATGGTGCAGCACTTCGTCGATCGTAAGCACGGCCGCGAAAAGGTCGAGTACGATCATCCGCTCCTCGAGCCGGTACTGAAGGACACCTACGGCGTCATCGTGTACCAGGAGCATGTGATGCGCGCGGCGCAGGCGCTCGCCGGCTACTCGCTCCAGCAAGCGGACATTTTGCGCGCCGCTATGGGCAAGAAGAACAAGGCCGCGATGGAGAAGGAGCGCGAGGGCTTCATCAAGGGCGCCGTGAAAAACGGCCTCTCCAAAGAGCTGGCCTCGACGATTTTTTCCAAGATCGAAACCTTTGCAGCATATGGATTTCCGCGCGCGCACGGCGCGGCTTACGCGCTGACTTCGTATCGCACTGCGTATCTGCGCGCGCACTATCCGCGCGAGTTCATGGCAGCCTTGCTTACGCTCGACATGGACGATCAGTCCAAGACCTACAAGAACATCGCGGCGCTGCGCGAAATGAAGATTGGCGTTCTCCCGCCGGACGTGAATCAGAGCGGCGTCAAGTTCACCGTCGCGGGTGAGGCGATTCGGTTCGGCCTGGCCGGAATTCGCGGCGTAGGTGTGAAGACCTCGGAAGCCATCATCGCCAATCGCGAGGAGCGCGGTGCCTACGAAAATCTGATGGACTTTTGTACCCGCATCGACGGCCAGTTCATCAACCGGCGCGTGCTCGAAGCGCTGGTCAAATGCGGCGCGTTCGATTTCACCGGCGACAGCCGCGCCACGCTGTTCGCGCAAATCGAGGACTCGCTCAAGATCGCGCAGCGCGAGCAGAGCGATGCGGTGAAAAATCAAATCGGACTCTTTGGCGCCGCCGCTGCGAAGTTGCCGCCTCCGCCGCGTCGTGAGGCTATCGTGGAATGGAGCGCCAAGGAGAAACTCAAGCTCGAGAAGGAAACCCTCGGCTTCTATATCACCGCGCATCCACTCGACGCCTACGAGCGCGAACTCGCGCGGGTGAGCAAAGTGACGACCGACGACCTCGCGGGCGCACCTGACGGCAGCATGGTGCAACTCGCAGGGGTGGTGCAGGCGGTCAAGCTGAAGAACAACAAATCCGGCAAGCGCTACGCGACCTTCGCACTCGAGGATCGCAGCGGCGCGGTCGAGGTCATCGCATGGCCCGAGTCCTACCAGAAGTATGAATCGATCATCACCGGCGACGACCCCGTGATGGTGCGCGGCAAGCTCGATGTCGACGAAGAGCGCGCGCAAATCATTCTGGATGAGCTGAAAACTCTCGATGCCGCCCTGCTCGCCTCGATTCGCGAGGTGAGAATCCGCGCGCCGAAGAGCCGCCTCGTCAATGGCGGCCTCGATCAGCTACGCGATACGATTTCGAAATTCCCTGGCAGATCGATGACCTATCTCCACCTCGATGTGGAAGGTGGCCGCGAGGCGGTCCTCCTCCTAAGCGATCGCTTCCGGGTAGCGCCGACCGAAGCCTTCGTCGCCGCCATCGAGTTGGTTCTGTCGCCCGGCTCGGTGGAACTGCGTTAACGGAAGCGTCGAGTGGGGAGGGCGTTTCTGCTAGACTCGAGATCTCGGCAAATTAGCTGAGAAGAGGTTCTTGTCTGCGCAGTACCAATAGTCAATCGCTCAAACACGTCGAACGCGCGGTCCTGGTCGGGATCGAGCTCGGCTCCCGCGATGAAATTCCCACCGAGGAATCACTCGCCGAGCTCCATGCCTTGGCCGAGGCCGCAGGCGCCGAAGTCGCCGATACCGTCACGCAGAAGCTCAAGTCCGCCGACCCGCGTACGTTTATCGGCAAGGGCAAGACCGCCGAGGTCAAGGAAATCGCGCACCGGACCGGTGCGACGCTCGCCATCTTCGACGATGCCCTAAGCGCGGCGCAGGCGCGCAACCTTGAAAAGGAACTCAATCTTCGCGTCATCGATCGCAGCCAGTTGATCCTGGATATTTTCGCGCAGCGCGCCCGTACCCTGGAGGGCAAGCTGCAAGTCGAGATCGCGCAGCTGAGTTACCTCGCGCCGCGACTGACGCGCCAATGGTCGCATCTGTCGCGTATGACCGGCGGCTCGGCCGGCGGCGGCGCGGGCGGAGGGATGGTTGGCACGCGAGGCCCTGGCGAGACCCAGCTCGAAGTCGATCGACGCAAGATTCGCGAGAAGCTCACACGTCTGAAGGCGCGCCTTCGCGACGTCGAACGCACCCGCGCGATTCAGCGTCAGCGCCGCCTCGAGGTTCCGTACCCTACCGTCGCGCTGGTCGGCTACACGAATTCCGGAAAGTCGACCTTGATGAATGCCCTCACAGAGGCCGACGTCGAGGCCGCCGATCGTCCGTTTTCGACGCTCGACCCCACGATTCGACGACTACGTCTCGCCAACAGGATGAATGTGATGATGGTTGATACAGTCGGATTCATCCATCGCCTGCCGCATATGCTGATCGAGGCGTTCAAGGCC
>JBGPMZ010000079.1:0-8179 GCA_041487255.1 Binataceae bacterium (SeqCode)
CCAAATCGGACGCCCCCGACGGATACCGCTAATCCTTCAATAGGTCTCTCGCGATGACGACGCGCTGGATCTGCGACGTGCCCTCGTAAATCTGCAGTAGTTTGGCATCGCGCATCAATTTCTCGACCGGGTACTCCTTCATGTATCCGTAGCCGCCAAAAATCTGCACCGCATTGATGGTGTTCTGCATACACGCGTCGGCGCTGAACGCCTTCGCAATACTCGAAATCGCGTTGGGCGGCGCGCCCTTATCCACCAACCACGCGGCTTTGTAGGTGAGCAGCCGGCTCGCCTCTATGCTGATGGCCATGTCGGCCATCATGAATTGGATCGCCTGGAAATTCGCGATTGGCTGTCCGAACGCGCTGCGCTGGCGCGAGTACTTCAGGCATTCGTCGAGCGCGCGCTGCGAGATCCCGATGGCGATGGCGCCGATCTCCGGACGGCTCTTGTCGAAAGTCCCCATCGCGTACTTGAAGCCCTCGCCCTCGCGCCCGACCAGTGAGCTCGCAGGAACACGAACATCTTCGTAAAAGATCTCGGCCGTGTCTGCCGCGCGCTGCCCCAACTTGCCGTGCATCCTGCGACTGGTGACGCCGGGCGTCGTCGCGGGAAACACGAAGCATGAGATTCCTTTGTGCTTGAGCCGCTTGTCGGAGGTGGCGAACGTCACGTACCAATCGGCGACCGAACCGTTGGAGATGAAATGTTTAGTGCCGTTGATTACATACTCGTCGCCCTCGCGCCGATAGCTGGTGCTCATGCCCGCGACATCGGAGCCCGCGCCAGGCTCGGTGATCGCAAATGCGCAGAACGAGAGCTTCTTCATCAACGCGCCGAGGTAGGTGCTCTGCTGCTCCTTGTTGCCGGCAATCAGCAGCGGCAGCGTCGCGAGGTCGTTGGCTGCGATCGAGTTGGTAATTCCGGCGCATCCGTAGTTCAGCTCCTCGCTGATGAGGCAGGTCTCGAGAATGTCGAGCCCCGGTCCTCCGAGATCCTTGGGCACGCCGAAATTGATGAGGCCCGCGTCGAACGCCTTCTGCGCGACGTCGCGAGGAAAGATTTCCTTCTCGTCGCATTCCTTCGCGCGCGGAATGATCTCCTGCTCGGAAAATTTCCGCGCCAGGGATTTGAGTTCACGCTGCTCGTCGGTGAGTTCGAAGCCAAACATCGATATTCTCCAATTGCGCCGCCGCGCCGATCGAATCTCTGTTAGTGTACCGCGCGGCGCAATGAAAGAGGCACTGCCTCGCCTGCTTCCTTGAAAAGTCTGCGCCATGGCGATATGAGCGCAGATGAGGTCTGGAGCGCCGCGCCGGAGAGAATCCGCGTCGCCCCGGAACCAATCATCGCAAGGAGAATTCGATGCCTATTACTGTCATTGCCAAACTCAAAACCAAAGCCGGAAGCGAGAAGCAGTTCGAAGACGCGGCGCGCAAGATGATCGAGACCGTGCGCACCGCCGAACCCGGCACCCTGCAGTACATCCTCCATCGTGGAGACGAAAAGCATCCTTCGGACTTCGTGTATTACGAGGTCTACCAGGATCAAGCAGCATTCGATCTTCATGGCAAGACCGATCACATGAAGGCCTTCGGCGGCGCGATCGGCGCGCTCCTCGATGGACGTCCTCAGATAGACATCCTGCACGAAGTGACCAGAAAATAGGTTTCTCGCGAGCGGCGGTCCGCCGAGGATCGCCGCTAGCTCCGCTCGCCGGACATGGCCGCCGCGGGCGAGTAGTCGAGCCGCCCGCTATCTGAGGATGATGCCGTCCTGCGAGATGTCGAGGTACCATGCGACCTCGCGCGCGAGTTCATCGGGCCGCGCCTGGTAGTACTTCACTTGAGGCACCGCGCCCAGCGCCGCAACTAGTTGCGCGACCGGCACTTCGACGAAGCCGAGGCGCTTGAAGAAGGCGCCCGCATCGGTGCTGAAGAGATATAGCGACCGAGCGCCGCGTGTATGCGCCGCCCTGCGCGCGGCTGTGACCAGCTCCGCCCCGATGCCGCGTCCGCGCATCGCGTCGGCCACGTAGAGCGAACGAATCAGCGCCGCATCGAGGCTCGGCTCGACGCCGATCACCCCCACCGGCTCCGTTCCGAAGTAAGCGGCGAGGTAGCATGCCGGCGGCCATTGGAGACCCTCGATGATCATGCCCGCAGCGGAAAGCATCGCGCGCACGATCTCCAGATCGCGCGTCTGCTCGATGACGAGTTTGCCTTCCTGTTTTTTCCGCAACGCCATAGATGGCCCTTGTCGGCGCGGGTCTACTTCTTCGGAGGTGGGAACAACTGTTCGCCGGTCTCCTCGTTCATCACGGTGATCGCTTTGACCGGACACGAGCGCGCCGCCGCGATAATGGTTCCCTCGGAACCGCCATTCTCGTTCGCGACCTCGGACTTGCCCTCGTTGTCCAGCCGGAAGACCGACGGCGCGGTCTCGATGCAATCGCCGCTCGCGATGCACTTGCTCTTGTTCACGGTGATTTTCAGTTTCGCCATGAGGTGAACAATAGAATCCGGCGTTCGCGTGCCGCAAGTCAGCGCGTTGTGCGGGACCGCGGGTGGCGTTGCGCAGGGGCGCGAGTCTGATGATACTTTCGATCGCTAACAGCATGGCAGACATCATCGGAACCGGCATCGATGTGATCGAGGTGGCGCGCGTCGAGCGCGCACTCACCAATCCCGTCACCGGCGAGCGCTTTCGAAGCCGCGTCTTCACCGCGGGCGAAATTGCCTACTGCGAGTCGCGCGGCAGGGGACGCTACCAGAGCTACGCGGCGCGATTTGCGGCCAAGGAGGCTGCGATGAAGGCGATGGGCACCGGATGGAATCGTAACGTCGGCTGGTCCGAGATCGAGGTGGTGCGCGAGCGCGGCAAGGCGCCGACCATCGCGCTGCACGGCAAATCGGCGGCTTTCGCGGGACGCAAGAACATCACGCGGTTTCACCTGAGCATCACGCATACCGCGGATTCGGCGATCGCACACGCGATCGCTGAAGGCTGATGGCTATTTCTTCGGCGTCGAGGCTGGCGTAGGAGATGCTTTCGCGCGGAATTCGTCGGAGGTCTTGTTCAACTGGCTGAACAGGAAATCGTCGGTGGAAAACAACGCGCCGCTGGAACTCGAGGCGGCATAGTACTCGGCCTGCGTGCTCGGCCGCGCGGGGGGTTCCGATCCTTCGGCGGGAGCAGTCTTATTCACCTCGATCTTCGATAGTCTCAATTGCCCAAGCTCTCTTGCGTGCTTGGCCAGCATCGTCACAACCAGCGCCGGCTTGTCCATTCCGAACAGCTCGGGGCTCTTGATCGGATCCATAATGATCGAGTTGCCCTTCAGGTCGCGAATCTGATCCATGAAGCGCTCCACGATCGCCGCATCCGCGGGCGACGCTTTGCCATCCGCGACCACGTTCCACTTGCCGGACTCAGCGCGCGCGAGGGTGAATTGCGGCTTGTCGATTGGCTTAACCGTGACCGTCATGACTAATCCCGGATCGAATGAAAGCACTGTCTTGTCGCGCAGATTGAGGACCGATTTGTCGACCCCGCTCATCACCCATGGCGCGACCGTGTAGATGGGCGCGCGCTCGCCGCGGCGCACATAGATTCCGTCCTTGCCGGATTCCTTCTGCTTGAAGCCGAACAGCAGCGATTCCTGCGCCCCGCCCTTGCCCAGGTGGACGGTGGCCGCGAGGTGCGGCTTCTCGAGGCCGTACTGGGCGGCGTTGGTGGGCGCGTCGATGATGAAATCGGCGACCTTGGAATCGCCCAGCGTGGTCAGGATTTGACGGACCTGGGTGGGATCGGCGTTATAGGACGCGGGCTGGACGATTTTCCATTTGTCACCCTCGCGATCGATGACGATTTGGGCGCCGTCGTCATGCGCGATGATGAGTTTCTGGACGTCGTCAACCTTGAACGACATCAACTCGCGATCGCGCATCTGCTCGACGGTCTTGGTCATGCCCGACGGAAACGCCGACGAAGTCAGCATGACCTCGGGCTTGTCGGTGTACTTCAGATAGGCGGAAAATCCTACCGGCGTGACTTTGCCGACCACCAATCCCGGCAGGGTCTTGCCTTTGGTGTCGGTGACGGTGACCGTGACCTGCGGCTTGTCGAGACCGAACCGCGCGAGGTTGTCGGCCTTCTCCTCCACCGTCTTGGTGATCTGGCAGTCGGCAATCGCGCGCGCCAGGTTGTTGGCCGTGGTTTGGTCCGCCGCCGCGCCCATCGGCCTGGTAATCACCCACGGCTCGCCCGCCTTGCGCTCCAGCATCAGTTCACGGTCCGGATACTTGAGATCGATTTTGGCGATTTCCTCGCCCTTGATCTTGAGCGCGGTCCGCGCCGGCTCGGGTTTGCTGAAGTAGAAATTGACGAAGGCGTAGCCGCCGATGATCAGCAGCACGACTAGCGCGATGAGCGTGTTACGAAAGCGCATGACGGTCGAATCGGGCCGGCCTCAGTTACGCCGCTCCCACCACACTACGATTCCCACGATCAGCAGCAGCTCCGGCAACAGCAACACCGACAGGATGAACACGATGGTGAACTGCTCTGCGGTTAGCCTAAAGCGCGAAGAGCGCAGTTGGCGCGGCCGAATCGAGATCTGATTTTCCTCGCCGGAGAGCCAGTCCGCGCTGTTGACGAAGAAATCGCGGTTGAACAATTGCCCGACCCATTGATTGTCGCCCGCGTCGGTGCTGCCGACGACGACGATGCGAGTCTCTTTGCCCGCGGCGGCTTTCGCCTGCGCGGCCTGGATCGCGTCGGCCACGTCGATTGGTCCGCGCTTGTCGGCGGCATCAAGCTTGGCTTCCTGGCGTTTGAAGATTCCATCGACGTCGCTTTCCGCCCACGAAGTATCGCCGGTCATCGCGAGCGGCGTCACCGTCTCGCCCTCCTTCGGTTTCGCGGCCGGTGTGACCGACCGACACATCGGGAAGATGGTGCGCTCCTTGAAATCCTTGGTGATCGGATGCGCGCCGTATGTCTGCACTAGCGGACTGACGCCCAGCGACGGCGCCGCGAACAGACGCGTCACCTGATCGACGACGATGTCGTTGCCGGCGTCGACACCCCATTGCCCGACCAGCTTGACCAAAGCGGTCTCATCGACTTCGTTGTTGGGCCGCGGCGCGCGAAATGTGATCAGTGCGCGTCCGCCGCCGTCGAGGTACTTACCGATTGCGTCGACCTCGTGAGGGTCGAGCGGCTTCACGGGACCGGCGATCGCAAGGATGGTGCAATCGTCGGGAACCGCGGCTTGGGTCGCCAGCAAGGTCTTCTTGATCTGGAAGCCCTCGCCTTCGAGCGCGGTCTTGAGGTTGCCGTAGCCGTTCTGACCAGTCGTATCATCAGGGTTGCCTTCGCCATGGCCATCGAGGAAGCAGATGGTCTTCCGGGTAGACTTGGTGACCCGGATGATCGCGTTGGTGATCGCCTCCTCGGTCATCTCGCTGACGTTAGTGCTGGCGCCGCTGTCGTCGCCGTTGTATTGCAGATGCGTAGTTCCCAGAGCCGACACTTTGTAGCGTTCGGCGAGCTCCGGGTTGCGATCCGGATCGACCATCTGAAAGGTCACCTTGGGCGAGGCGTAGGAATATTCCTCGTAGAGTTCGCGCGCCGCCGGATTGTCGCCGCCCGCGAAGAAGCCGTAGATCTTGAGCGGTTTCTGCAGGTTCTTCACCACATTCACCGACTGACTGGAGAGGCTGTAGACACTCTGCTCGCTCATGTCGATGCGGCTGTGATGCAGATTGGAGATGTAGTTCACCGCAATCAGGATCGCGACGAAGATGACCGAGTAAATGATCGCGTTGGCTCCATACTGGGTCGAGCGTTGGCCCACGAAAGTGCCGACTTCCGACCATCCCGAGCTGATCCACGCAATGATTAGCAAGACGCCCGCGATCAGGTTGATGAAGATGTAAGGACGGAACGCCGCTGCCACGAAGTAGGCGAAGCCCGCGAAGAGTAACGCGATAAGGCCGAGAATTCCGTAGAGCGCTGCCGATCGCCGCTGCATCCTCCGCTCCTTGCCGCCTAGCGCCAGCGCGCCGATTCAACCGAGCGCTGAGTCAGAAACAGCGCCACGAACATCAGGCTGAGAAAGTACACGATGTCCTTCGTGTCAATGATCCCGGTCACCATCTGCGAGAAGTGATCGGGCAGCGACAGGTAGCGCAGCAGTCCCGACAAAACCGACGAGCTGCCTTCCTGCGCCGGCCAAGAGATCACATACAACATCAGCAAAACGCCGAAGCAGGTGATCGCGGCGATGATTTGATTCTGCGTAAGCGAGCTGGTGAACAGCCCGATTGAAATGAACGCGATGGCAAGGAAGGCCAGCCCGAGGTATCCCGAGAGCATCACACCCACTTCGGGGTTGCCGAACACCACCAGGATCAGCGGGAAAATTCCGGCCAGCGCGATCATCACCAGCATGAAGGCGGCGGCCGCCATGAACTTGCCGGCGACGATTTCGCCGGTGCGCACCGGCGCGGTCAACAGCAGCTCATAGGTACCGGCGCGCTTTTCCTCCGCGAAACTGCGCATCGTAATCGCGGGCACCAGGATCACCAGCACGATCGATAGATTGTGCAGCAGCGGTTCGATGACGATTTGATTCAGGTTGATGCGCTGCAGCACCTGCGGGTTTTGCATTGCCGCATACATCTGCACCAACTGGCTGAAGCGCTGCAGCAGCGAAAAGAAGAAAAATCCTCCCAACAGGAGGAACACGGTCATCACCACGTATGCGACCGGCTGTACGAAGTAGCCGGCCAACTCCTTGCCCGCGATTGTGATCGAGTTTCGCATCTGGAATGGCGGCCCGCGGCTAGGCGCGACCCGCCCCGACCTCCTCCAGCGTCTCCTCCCGGCTGCCCTCCAGTTCGTGATGCTCCTTGGTGATGGCCGAGAGGAAAACATCTTCGAGCGACGTGCCGGCCGGGAGGTCCGTGATCTTCTGCTCCAACGCGACGCGGCCTTCGTTGATGATCACGACCCGGTCACAGATCTGCGAAACCTCGGGCAGAATGTGGGTCGAGAGCACCACCGTCCGCTCGCTGGTCGCCATAGCTTTGATGAGTCCGCGAATCTCGTGAATCTGCCGCGGATCGAGACCGATGGTCGGTTCATCGAGCACCAGCACCGGAGGATCGTGGATCAGCGCCTGCGCCAGTCCGACGCGTTGGCGATATCCCTTCGAGAGCTGACCGCAGATGCGATGCGCCATGTCTTCGAGGCCGCACACGTGCAGCGCGTGTTCGAGCGCATTCTCGATATTCGCTCGCTGCACCCCGCGAAGTTTTGCGACGAAGCGCAGATAAGCGTCGACGCGCATGTCGGGGTAAAGCGGAGGGTTCTCCGGCAAATAGCCAATCCTGCGTCGCGCTTCGAGCGAATTCTCGAAGATGTCGAGGTCGTCTATAACCACAGTGCCCGAGCTGGCCGGCATGAAGCCGGTAATGATGCGCATGGTGGTGGTTTTCCCAGCGCCATTGGGGCCGAGAAAGCCAAGAATCGAACCGCGGTCGGCATTGAATGAGACATCGCGCACCGCGACGAAGTTGCCGTAGGTTTTGGTCAAATGCCGTACTTCAATCATTCGGTAGTCGACCTCATCCGACCATGCCGACAGCGACCGGCCGAATCTTCATACTGCGCAATCAGGTGAAATTTGGCATCCCGGCTTTGGGAGTCCCCCAGGCCACGCCCCTTCCACCTCGCCGGTCGCAGGAGAATCAATAGTACATGCGAGCCTCGATGTTAAGAGGGTTTCGAGGACTCTCAGGTTGGCTTGAGATGATCGCAACATGGCAAACTGTTGCGCATGCAATCCTTCTACTCGCTCGACGAGATCCGCAAACAGATCACGAGCCGGCGTCCGTACGCGGAATTTGTGCGCGTCCCGGCGATGAGCTGCGGCGTTTACGTGCTTCAAGCAGGAGAAGAGGATCGCCAGCAGCCGCACAATCAGGACGAGATCTACTATGTCGTCAGCGGCGCCGCGCACATGAAGGTTACGGCTGAAAATCAGCCCGAGCAGGATCGCGCAATCGCGTCGGGCGATGTCATCTTCGTAAAGGCGCACGAGGAGCATCGGTTCCACAGCATCACCGAGGAGCTCGTGCTGCTAGTGGTCTTCGCGCCTGCGATGACGCAG
>JBGPMZ010000080.1:0-8162 GCA_041487255.1 Binataceae bacterium (SeqCode)
CAGTCCGGCGGATATCGCTGGGCTAAACAAACACGACCATAAGGTGGCTGTAGGCGGAACCAACACGACGCTCGAAAACGCCACCCTGGTAGATCGACTCGCGCTGTTCAACATCAGCGACACCACGCCGGGCGCAGCCGGAAACTCTTTAACCCCGGCCGGTCCGTTTCGCACCTCGATGCAGCTAAGTGGGCTCGCACTAAGCTCGTTGAACGAATGTGCGGACGCTACCTTGATTGCCAGCGCTACCACTACCGGCGTCGCCAGCGCCCAGATCACAACTGTTGCGCCTCCGCTCTTCCCGTTTGTGGTCGGCGAATCGGTAAACGTCAACGGCGTCAGCGTCGCCGGCTACAATGGGGTTGGCGTTTTTCGGATCTCGAGCGTAGTCAACCCCACCACCTTCCAGTACAAGAGGTTTGGAGCCCCGGTCACCGGACTCGCAGATGGTTCGGGCGGTGGTGTCACTGGGCTACCCGCTACGGGAGCCGGAGTGTGTTCCACGCCACCTAATTTTGTAACGTTCCCGGTCGACACCGGCACCCGGTTTATCGAGCTCGGCTGGGCGGGGGACGGTGCGCCCGACGACGACACGCTTTTCACGCCTCCTGGAACAACGGATTTCAACTGCAAGGATGCCGTAGACGCCACTAACGCCAACCCCAAAGACCTCACTGCGGTGCTGAGAGCATTTTCGATGGGAGCAGTCAGGCATCATTTCGCGCGTACCAATGCGCGCGTGCCCGGGGTGGACTTCCGCTGTCCGACCCCTGATGAGTTGAACGCGATCACGGCATTTCAGGAGTATTTAGGCCGCCAATACCCATCCGGTACTCCGCTCGAACTCGCCCTGAAGGCGGGAACGACCTTCCCAGGATCACAGGTGAACCAGTCGCAGCCCGTAGTCACCTTCAACGACGCCACGGCGGAGTTGGGCAAAGACATCTTCCTGGACCCGAACGCGGGCTGTCAGTTTTGTCACTTCAATGGCGGCTCAAGCTTGAGCGCAGCCATCATAAGAACGGAGCCCTACGGAGATCCCCCGCTGCCCTTTCCCGGCCGGAACTCAAACGAAGAGCAGAACGTGGACGTGCTGACGACCAACACGTTTGTAGTTCCGTCGACCGGAGAGACGATAACCGGCGGGCTTGACGGCTTGACACCGGTCCATTTCGGCGGCACGGATCGGGGCGATGGAAGTCCGATCGCCGGCACGCAGCGACCCGGAGGGATATCGATCTTCAACGTCCAGTCAATTATAGAAGCGCCTCGCAAACACAGCTTTTTCCACAATGGCGCATTTACCACCAGCGTGGAGGACGCGATCTCGTTCTACTTTACGGATCCCTTCGCCTTCAACTTGAACAGCGCAGTGTTCACCGGTGGCACCAACCAAACCGGCGGGACGGTGCCCATCGCGGAAGGCCTGCCAAACCCACTGCCAAGAGGCACGGGACAACCAGAAGCGGCCCTGCCAGGTGGACCGGCCCTAGCCATCGAGACCCTCGGCGCCTTCTACTTTCCTTCCGATCCGCTGGGCGGACAGGAGGCGCTCGACACAATGGGGTTCTTCCTGAGGGCGCTGAATGTGGTCTACAGCATCGCGGATTGCGAACGGCTGGTGGCTGATTCGATTGACCGAATGAATGCGCATCTGTCGGTCCACGTACCGATTCTCAACTGCACCACTGACCTGTCCGATGTTGACCGGGTGATTGGCGAAGCACACGTGACAGTGCCGGGCAATTACCTTAACGCCCAGACCCAAGCTCGTAAGCTTCGGGTCGCGCTGAAGAGGGCGGCCAGGAACCGCGCGCGGGCGAAGCTATCGGTGTTACTTGGCCAGTTGAAGGCACTGAGACACTCGATAGCAACGATCTCGCCGGACCTGCCGTGAGTTAGGAGAGAAGCGCCGATGGAGAAAGCCCGAAACTCAGGGTTCGAGCAGTTTCTTGGGCACTACCCCGCTGAGGGCCGAAATCGGGATGGCTTCTTTTTCGGCGTCGCCGTTACCCAAATTGATGTTGATGCGGAAACCGACGACGCCTGGACCTTGCTCGGGTTCGACCGGATATCCGTTGAGCTTGGCCTTCTGCGCCAGCACGCGAACACCGCCGTCAATATAGCGCGGATCACCGGTGCTGATGCCGCGCTGCAACCGCAGGTACATCTGCTCACAGCGTTCGGTGTCTTCCTTGCGAAGCACCTCGGCGTCGGCCACCGGTTGCAGGGTCATTGCTTTGTGGTACGCCTTGAAGACTACGCTTTCGCTGATCCGATAGTCGTCGTCGAAAACGACACCATTGGGAAGTGGCGTCAGCGACTTTTCCCGGCCTTGCCCGACGTTCGTGAGATGAACGGCGATGTCGGCCATGCTGAGACCGGTTCGTTTGCATTGAATGATCTCGGCCCTTACCCAACGAGCCCGGATGAAGCGATCGCTTAGTACCACGGCATGCCGAGCGTTGCGAAAGGTTCCGTCTGGGTTGCGCTTCATTCCTGAATCACTTCGGGTCGGAGGCCGAGCATCGAGAGCCGCGCGCCCATCACTTGAAGGCATTGAGGCTGCCGACCTTCCTGCGCGAGTACGACAAGCTGGCCCGCCAGTGCGCCGCCGAAGGAGTCGACCATCCCCGTTACCTGCTGCGACTGGCGGAACTGGAGATGATCGAAACGGGAACGGCGGAGCGTCGAGCGCCGAATCAAGGAGGCCAGGTTCCCGGCGGTCAAGAGTCTCGACAGCTTCGACTTCACCGCCATCCCCTCGCTCAACAAAACCCTGGTGCTGGAGCTGGCCCGCTCGGAGTACGTCGCCCGCCGCGAGAACGTCATCGCGCTCGGCAACAGGGGACCGGCAAGACTCACGTGGCCCTCGGACTAGGTCTGGCCGCATGCCAGAAGACATCACCCCGGCTACTGATGTACTTTCTGTCCCGCCTTGACGGGGATGAAAGTGAGCCTACTCAGCTGAATTTCAATCCCTTCAACTCACCATCTGATCGCCACTTGCGGATGAGTTCGTGGAACTCGATCGGGCCGCCATCGTACAGACCACCCACAAAGCCAGGCCCCTGATCCAGTTGGCCTTCGTTGTTGTAGTACCCCGGGGTGCATTCGATGTGGAAATCCTGTCTCGAGGCTTTCCGGTTGATGGTGTCCACCCACTCAGCTTCCGCTTCCGCGGTAGGCTCGAGGCATCGCGCCTCGTGCAACTTCGCATGCTGAACGACGTCGGCGATGTGCGCCGATTGTTCGTAAAGCATATGGGTGAAGTTCGCGGTCAGAGCATTTTGCGTGATGCCCATGTGGAAGCAATTCGGAAAACCCGCGCTGTAGAAACCGTGCAGCGTCTTGAGACCGCCGGACCAATGCTCGGTGAGCGACTTGCCGTTGCGCCCGTAGATTTCGAAGCCCGCGCGGCGCGTATACGCAGTGCCGACCTCGAAACCGGTGGCGAAGATGATGCAATCCACCTCGTACTCGACGCCGTCGAACACGAGGCCTTTCTCGGTAATGCGATCGACGCCGCGCCCGCGCGTGTCGACCAGCTTCACATTCGGCAGGTTGAATGACGGCAGGTACTCGTCATTGAAGGTGGGGCGTTTGCAGAACAGACGAT
The DNA here is from genome assembly GCA_041487255.1 of Binataceae bacterium (SeqCode). GTDB lineage: Bacteria > Desulfobacterota > Binatia > Binatales > Binataceae > DATGKG01. The sequence goes on from JBGPMZ010000080.1 coordinate 3,620, forward strand.
ACCACGGCTTGAGCGCCTCGGCGGTCGCCTTGTCCTTTACGATGGCGTCCACTCTCGCGCGGATTTGATTCATCTTTTGAAAATCCGCCAGCTCGGTCAAGCGCCCGGTTGCTTCCGGTGTGATAGCGGGATCTTGCGCACTGGCAGCGGCGATCGCCGCCTCCAGATTGCGCTTGATATCGGTCCATCCGTCGCTGACGATATCCTCTTCCTGATCGATGCCATTGATCAGCGCGGTCACATTGACTTGCGCATTGAAGTTGTCCATGCGCCGCTTCTGCCACCCGGGAGTAAGCTTCTTGACCCACTCCGGATCGGTTGGACGATTGAAGCGCTCATCCACAGATGACGGGGTGCGCTGGAATACGCACAATTGGAGCGCGCTCTGCGCGAGATGCGGCACGCATTGAACCGCCGTCGCGCCGGTGCCGATAACGGCTACGCGCTTGTCTGAAAGCTTGTGCAAATTGCCGGTCGTGTCGCCGCCCGTGTATGCGTAGTCCCATCGACTGGTGTGGAACGTGTGCCCCTTGAAGCTGTCGATGCCGGGAATCCCGGGCAGCTTGGGCCGGTTCAGCGGGCCATTGGACATCACCACGAAGCGCGCCCGCATGCGGTCGTTGCGGTTGGTGGTGATGATCCATCGATACTCTTCTTCATTCCAGGTAATCGCTTTGATTTGCGTCTGGAACCACGCATCGCGGTAGAGGTGGTATTTTTCGGCGATGCGGCGCGCATGCTCTACGATTTCCGGCGCGAAGGAATACCGCTCCTTCGGCATGTAGCCGGTCTCTTCGAGCAGCGGCAGGTAGACGTACGACTCGACATCGCATTGCGCACCGGGATAGCGGTTCCAGTACCACGTGCCGCCGAAGTCACCGCCCTTGTCGATGATGCGGATGCTCTTCACGCCTGCTTCGCGCAAACGCGCCCCCGCCATCAGGCCGCCGAAGCCGCCTCCGATAATCGCGACCTCCACATCGTCGGTTAGAGGCGCGCGGGTGAACCCCGGTTCGACGTAAGGATCGTCGACATAACGGCTGAAGTCGCCCTTGACCTCGACGTACTGCTGGTTGCCGTCCGTGCGCATGCGCTTGTCGCGCTCCGCCCGATATTTCGCACGGACTGCATTGAGGTCAGAATCGATTCCAGAAACATTGCCGCTCTTAGAAGGATCACTACTCATTTGCCCAAACTTCCTTTGCCGCGTGCGCGAGCACATAAAATTTTGTAGCTGATGGAGCGTCTTCACGCCCGTAGCGGAACTATAGTTCAATCGAGAAAATAAACCAGTCGGCGTATCTACGTGGCGCAGCGCGAATATCTCTGACCTCGAGGACTCGCTGGCGGAGAGGACTCCCCACCCGCGATCAAGAGGCTCATGCAACTTTCTCCGAAAGGTTACTGACCTGCGGCGTTCGTGCCTTTGAGGAATCGAAGAGGGTTCGCGTCGTAAGCATGGCGACCAGGATGCGCAGTAGTCGATCGGCGACCGCGCGTAGGGCGCGGCCGTGAGAATGACCGCGCTGGCGCTGCGCGGTGTAGTAGGTTTTGCTCGGTAAGTCACGCATTACTGCCACGCGCGCACAATGATACAGCGCATTGCGAAGGCGGCCGTTGCAGGCGTAGCGCATGAGGACCGCGCGGTGCTTGCCACTTTGTTTGGTGATGGGCGCGAGACCCGCATGGGCCCGCAGGGCATCATAATTTCGTTCGGTAAGAGCAGCACAGGCCTCGGCGATGATGGTGGCGGCGACGATTCTCCCGACTCCCGGTAGCGAGCGGAGAATCGCAACGTCGCTGTGCTCCTCTGGTTTGTCGTCCTCCTCATCCGCCGCTTGAAGCTCGTCGAGCAGAGCCTCGAGGCGGGCGCCACAACTCTGGTGCTGGCTGTGGACCAGATGCAGGCGCGGCAACAGCAAGGCAATGTGTTCCGTGGCCGCCTCGACTACCCCAGGCGCAACCTGCAGCGCCGGCACCCGCAGTGCGGAAACGACCTCATTCGCATTGAGGCGGCGAATGCGGTGTGCGCGCAGCAGCCGCTCGACGCGCTGGGGTCGCAAGCGCTGCGCAACGCTGGGCGATGATGCCAACTCGAGCAGGGTCCACAACCAGGGCTCGTCGGCCCCCGGACACAGCTCCAGGGCCTGTACATAAAAGCGGTGAAGCTGTTCGCGCAGGCGGTTGGCGAGCTGATTGCCTTCGCGCTGGAGGTCCTCCTCTACGCGCGAGAGTTCCCGCAGTCGGATGACCAGCGGATCGTCCAACCGCACCCGGCGAAAGCAGGGCTGATCGGTGCGTAGCGAGTCTCCCAGCACGAACGCGTCGCGCCGGTCGTCCTTGGCCCCACTCATGCTGTAGCGGTCGCGAAAACGATCCAGCTGCTTGGGGTTGATCGCGTAGACGTGAAAGCCACGCTCAACCAAGGTCTCGACCACCGCGCCGCGGGGAATCTCGATGGCGATGGCGACCTGTCCAGGATCATCGGCCAGTCCGCTCAGCCATTGTGCAAACTCCGCAATCGCGTTGCCGGCGTGCGCGAAGGATCGCTCGGCCACAATTCTTCGCTCGTGGTCCAGCACGCAGGCTTGGTGGGCGGCACTCGCCCAGTCGATGCCAACGTAGATCCGATAATCACTTTCCACCACTCCACCTCCTTGTTCGCTTCGGCCGCCGATGATGCTTCATCACCCCTGTACTGGCGCTCGCGGCGCAACTCCCCACTGGACGTGCATCAACGGTCAGCCTCGCCGGGGCGCGGGTCCTCTCCAGGCGCTCCAAACGCAGAGGGATTCTGGCACTCCCAGCAAGGCGGCCGTATTCATATTCCGACTTACCACCAGACCATAAAGGAAGGCGTTGCCCACAGGGTCCACAGGCGCTGGGATCGGTTTAGGAATCCCGCCTGTGGACTTGTGGACAACGCATCTAAGGATTTTTGATCGGCGCTCCCATTGGGCCAAGATGATTCGAACATAACGCTGACTAGTCTCAGCGAAAAAGGTACAGGGAGGGATTCGAACTCGCGGTACCGGTTCACCTTTGTTTCGCTGAAACGATCCCGTAAGTGGCTGGGTTTTCGGGCGAGATTTACCAGCGACTCAGCAGAGAGGATGTTCGCATCGAGTTCGCCTAAAAATGCCGATGCCTATTGCGATTTGGGATGGCGATTCCGGCGCGAACGCACTCAGGGTTGTATGACTCAACCTCTGGGCAGCCGCCACCGGGACTAGTCAATGTTGAGCAAACGTTTTCTGATCGTCCCAATCGAGAGGTAGGCGAATGCGCTTGGTCAGAAGCTCTCGATTCGGGGCAGTCGTTCCACAAACACACTGCGCTTCGGCCAGGAGACCACCGCGCCTTCCTCGAACGGATCGAAGAATACCGGGTCCATTAGGCACGCCGCTCCGTCCAACTCGACGATCAGCGACGCATGCCCGAGCAACGTGATCCTCATCGCCTCACCCGAAAGGAGGGATTCGAAAGCTCACCCCCTCCCTTCCGATTCTGGTTGTTCGGCTCGCACGCACCTGCTCCGCAGAAGCCTCCTAGCCTGCGTTGCAAATGGCTCATTCCGATTGGCGCGCGCGGCGCTAGAATTGCTCTCGGATAGGCTCTTGATCCTGTCCACGAAAGAGGATCTGAACGATGGCCATAACCGTAAAGAAAGCCACGCTGTGGCGCAAGGAAGTCGATAACCGCCCTGGAATACTAGCCAGCACCCTCGATTCACTTTCGCAAGCCGGCGCCGATCTACGGGTAGTCATGGGGTATCGTTACCCGGGAAATGAGAGCAAAGGTGCGATCGAGTTACATCCGGTCACTGGTAAGAAGCAAATAACCGCCGCACAATTAGCCGGGCTTGTTCCCTCCTCGATTCCGACGCTCGTGGTCGAAGGGGACAACCGTCCGGGTCTCGGTCACGAGATCGCGAAAGCGATTGGTGATGCGGGAATCAATGTGAATTTCGTGATGGCGCTGGTCGTTGGCCGAAGATACGCCGCCGTATTCGCTTTTGACAATGACGCCGACGCAAGCAAGGCAGCGAGCCTGATCAAGAAAGCTGCAGTGGGTATCAGGAAATGATCGTATTGAAGTGGAACCCCAAATCTGGACGACAGCGTGTCTGAGGTGCTTGCGAAATATCCGTGACCTTTTCGCGCCTGGCACGTTTACATAGTAAGAGGTGGTGGCCTGTAAAGAGCTTTTGCGTTGAAGCGTACGGGACCGAACGGGGCGGAGCTCTTTCTGAGTGAGGAGAGAAGAGACTTCAAGCACTAGGCAGAGGACAGACATATGGCAGCCGAAGCGAAACCAGAAGCGCGCAACACCGTGACCCCGTACCTGGCGATAAAAGGTGCCGCGCGGGCGATCGAATTCTACAAGAAAGTGTTCGGCGCGATTGAGACCATGCGCGTGACCGGAAGCGATGACCGGGTCGGTCACTCTGAGCTCAAGATCGGAAATTCAACGATCTTCCTCGCCGACGAGTATCCGGAAATCGACGTGAAGGGTCCTCAGACACTCGGAGGATCCTCGGTGA
>JBGPMZ010000081.1:0-8146 GCA_041487255.1 Binataceae bacterium (SeqCode)
GCGCGAGGCTGAATTGGAGTATCAACGCGATGGTTTCGCGAAGGCGCGCGCGCATCTCGGGAGCGAGAATTTCTTTCGGCTCATCGGCGAGACCGCGCACTTCTGGCGCGATCCGATCATCAAATCAATCCAGGATGGAAAGTTGAACGCGATAATTCCCGACTCGCCGATTCAGTTACTGCCGCTGGTGCTTCCGCCGGTCCTGCTCCCCGCGGATTTCTCGCAGGTGCTGGTCGACGGCGGCTTCAAGCCATTAACAGAGACCGAGCATTTCGTTTTGTGGGAGCGGAGATCTGTCGCAAGTAGCGAACCGAAATAGCTTCCAAACTCACTGACGATTAATCCAATAGTTCGAGCGCCGGCTCAAGTGCGCAACTGCCAAAATCCGAACCTCGTCGGAAGGCAACGCATAGAGGACCGCATAAGGAAATCTCTTTAAGAAGCGTCGGTGCACTTGAGGAGTAACCAAGCTTCCAGCGTCCGGGTTGGCGCGAATCCTCAGAAACGTTTCCTCGAGTTGAGCGGCGAAGTCTTCCCCAAGACCGGACCGCCTGCCCTCATAGAAACGCATCGCGGCGGCGATTTCGGCCCGCGCCGCACGATGAATAATGATCCGTCTCAACGACGAAGGGTTGCTCGGACTTGAGCCATCACCTTTTCCATCGGTATCCCGATTTCCTTGCCCTCGTCCATTTCCTTATTGCGACGCTCCGCCTCCGCGGCCCAGAGCTCGAGGATTTCGCGATCGCGCTCGGTGTGAAGCGTTTTTATTAATTTATTGACGATCCGCGTGCGATCGCGGCGGGTAAGCTTTACCGCCGCGGCTTCGATTTGTTTCGCCGTCATCGTACCGCCCTCCGTGACAACCGCTACTTTAGCACGGCTTCTCACTTGATGACCTTCGGCACCGGCCGCGTCTTGCCGCGAGGGTCTTTGTGCCGCCGGCGCGCCTGCGCCGCCCATGCCTCCTTGGGCGGATTGTAGACGTGGAAAAACGAAAACGCGGATATCGTCAGCGCGTGCAAAATCTTCTCCGATGCGATCATCTTCGGAATCTCGCGCAGTGGCACCAGCACCACCTGGGTCTCCTCCGCGCCATGCGAGACCGGCTTCATTACCTTGTGCAGGCCGCGCGCGAGGTACGAATAGCAGTAGTTCGGCTGGATTGCAGGATTCGGATGCACCCGTCCCAACTCGATGATGTCCTCGGAGTCGAAGCCGCTCTCCTCGATCATCTCGCGCCGCGCCGCATCTCGCGGGTCGGGATCATCCGGGTCGACCATCCCACCGGGCAGCTCGACGGTGAAATCCTCGATGCCGTGGCGATACTGCCGCACCATCACGACTTCGTTCTTGTCGGTGAGCGGAATGATGTTGACCCAGTTGGGCGCCTCGAGGATGAAGAAGTCTTTCTGCCCACGATGAGGATGCGAAGAGCGGCGCCGATGGAGATCGAAAATCGGCGTGGTGTAGACGGTGCGCGTCTCGACGGTCAGCCACCTACGAATTTTCAAACTATTCTCCGCAACTCAGAACAGCCGGCGGTATTCGATCGCGGGGCACCGATCCATGATGACCGTGAGGCCGGCTTTTTGCGCGCGCGCCGCCGCTTGCAGATGAAGCACGCCGAGCTGGCACCATAGGATGCGCGCGCCCTTGGCGATAGCGGCCTCGGCGATCGCGGGCAGGAATTCGGAACGTCGGAATACGTCGACGATTTCAACCGGGTCAGGAATCGATGCGAGATCCGGATAGCACTTCTCGCCCAGGTCCTTCATCAGCGCGTCGGGCGCGAGTACCGGGTTGACCGGAATCACGCGGAAGCCGTGCGCCTTGAGCAGCTTCGCGATGGTAAAGCTGTCGCGCGCCGGACTGTCGGAGCATCCGACCACCGCCACGGTGGTGGGATGCGAAAGAATATTGCGGATCTCGGAGTCGGCAGGATTTTCGAAGTTCATGGAAAAGAGGTTAGACAATCACTCGTCGAGCGACCAGTCCGCCCCAAGGATGCGATCCGCCACCGCGGGGATCAGACGCTTGATCTCGACCCGAACCTCGGTGAACTTCTCGTCACCTTTCTCGAACGGATCCTCGATGTCGCCGACTTCATCAGCGAATTCGCGCAGGGTATGCACCGGCCTGCCGTCGGCGCCGGGAAAGAGCTTCAGCAAATCGCGTTTCTGCTGATCGGTCATCGCGATCACGACGTCGGCTTGTTCGAGCAACTCCGGATGGCGTTTCAGGTCGGTCGAGGTCGCTTCTTCGCCAAGATGAATGTCGTCATCGCGCAGCGCGAGCCGCGTATCGAGCGATACCAGCGCACCATCGCGCGCGTAGGGCGCGATTCCAGCCGAAACCACCTGGACGTGGCTTTCGATGCCGCGCTCGCGCAGTTCGCGCCGCAGCATATGCTCCGCCATCACGCTGCGCGCGGTGTTGGCGGCGCAGACGATCAGGACGGAACGAAAGCGCGGCCCTTTGCGGGCCGCGCGCTCCCCATAATGCTTGGGTTTGGATTCGTGTTTAGACGCCACCGGCCATCACTTGTCCCATGCTCTCTTTCTTGGTCGCGCCCTTGGCGAGTTCTTCCTTAACCTTCCCGCCGAGCTCGTTGGGATCCCAAATCGCCTTCTTCTGCACACGGCCGACCGAATGCCATCCCTGCATCATCCAGACCGAGCCCATGCCGACGCGGAACGTCTCGCCATGGACGTCTTTGGCGTCGTCGCTGCCGAGCCATGCGACCAGCGGCGCGACGTTGGCGGGACCGAATGCATCGAATTCGCCGGCCTTCGCCTGCGGCATTCCGGCGGCGGTCTGCGGGGTCGCATCGACGGTAAGGCGAGTGCGCGCGACGGGCGCGATCGCGTTGGCGGTGACGCCATAACGCTGCATCTCGCGGTCGACGATAATTGCCATCGCGGCGACGGCGGCTTTGGCTGCGCCGTAATTGCTCTGACCGGCGTTGCCGAGCAGCCCCGAATCGGAACTGGTGTTGATGAGGCGGCCATTGAGCATGTTGCCCGCCTTATGCTGTTCGCGCCAATACGCGCAGGCGTGGCGGGCGACGTTGAAACTGCCCTTCAAGTGGACGGTCACCACCGCGTCCCAGTCCTCTTCGCTCATGTTGAAGATCATGCGGTCGCGGAGGATTCCGGCGTTGTTCACGATGATGTTGAGCTTGCCGAAATTGTCGGTTGCACACTCGATGATGCGCTTGGCGGCTTTGAAATCGGTAACGCTCTCGAAGTTGGCGACTGCCTCGCCGCCGGCGGCGCGGATTTCCTTCACCACGTCTTCGGCGGGCGAGCGCGACTGCCCGGTGCCGTCGAAGTGTCCGCCGAGGTCATTGACGACAACCTTCGCGCCATGCTTCGCCATCAGCATCGCTTCCTCGCGCCCGATGCCGCGTCCCGCACCGGTAATAACCGCAACCTTGCCATCCAGTAATGCCATTTTCTTAGTTCCTCTTTGCCTTTTCTTTCGGCTTGTCTTTGCCTTGCGAATCGTTCGTGGCCGCCGGCGTGAGATCGCCGGGCTGGCCGGGGCCTATTACGTCGAATACCTCTCGAGGTTCGAGCATCGCCTGATCCATCTGGCTCGGTACTTCGTAGATCAGATCGACGGTGGTCGAAGTCTTGTCGTCGTCGGCGGGGTAGAGCATCACGCTGCCCGGCCGCCCGTCCTTATGAAAATCGCACGACCAGGTTTTGCGTGCGGGCATGATCAGCGACGAAGTGATCCTGAAATCGCCCTTCTTCAGCCCGTCCTTGTAGTAGGTCACCATCTCATTGAGGGACGGCGAATGCTTGATCTCGAACACGATTTCGCGCATCGCGCCCTTGGGCTTGCGCACGTGCTGGATCTCTGCGCCGGGAAAAATCGGCATGCCCGCGTACAGGTCGGTGGGGATGGTTTTATAGGGTTCGTCCTGAACTCTCGCGGTGGGCGCCGCCACCGGCTCGGTGAACGCCTCCTGTTGGCCGCCACGACACGCAGCTAGCGAAACGGTGGCGAACAGACCAAGCATCAGAAGGGAAGCTGACTTGAAGAATGCGCCTCTCGCTGCCGTCATATACTGGTTCGGGGATAGCACCTAATGGGGACCGGCGACTTCCTGAAAAAAAGAGACCGCGAAGCGATCAGACTCTGGATTAGACTTGGGTGCGCAAGAAGTCAAGGCGATCCGCGTCTTAGGAATATGGAATTGCGTAGGCGTTGAAGGGAGTCGTCGCTAAATTTTGCCGCCCGGCAAATGGGAAAAACCTTCGCGCGTAAGAACCAGCTTGCACAGTATAGACCATATGCGCGATTATAAATTTACTTTGCGCGAAATTTTCATCCTTCCTTCATCGCGGCAAACTAGCGAGTTCGTGCAGCACCGAATAAGCGTTCCGCCAATCGCTCTTGACAAAATTCCGCCTTTATCGCATGTACACAGTCCGCAGCCCTTAATCGGGCGGTCGTTGCGACAGGGGCAAAACGTTCAATTCGGTTAGAGTGCGCGAAGCCGCCGAGCGACGCAAGGCTGAAGACAGAGAATCGGCAAATTCGCAGTTAATCAAGGTTGGAGCGGGACCTCATAAGCGCCGCTCAAATATCCGCACAGGTGAAAGGATAACAATGGGCAGTCAGTTCAGTATTTTGGCGATGATCCAGCAGGGCTACTATGCAACGTATCCGCTGCTCTTCATCTCGGTGGTGTGCCTGGCGATCATTTTCGAGCGTTTCTGGGCCCTGATGGGGATCCAGGGCCGGGCTGCCAAGCTCGCCGACACGCTGGTGCCGACGCTCCGGCAAGGCAAGTTCAACGAGGCGCTCGCGGCCACGCAGGCCCGCAGCAACGCGGCGGAGCGCGTGTTTCATACTTTGGTCACCGCCGCACAGACCCTCGATCGCGACCATCTGGTCGATCTCGATGAGGAGCGCCGCTTTCAGGAGACTCTCGAATTCAACCGCTACATCTGGGTTCTCGCGACCTCGGGAGCGTCCGCGCCTTTCATTGGCCTGTTCGGCACCGTGGTCGGAATCCTGGTCGCCTTCCAGTCGATGGCGATCATGGGAACCGGCGGATTCTCGGTCGTCGCAGCCGGTATTTCGGAAGCGTTGATCTCGACCGCGCTCGGACTCGCGGTCGCGATCGTCGCGGTTATCTTCTTCAACTATTTCTCGGTCAAAATCCAGAACATTAACGCGCTACTGCAGATCAACGGCGATCGGGTGATCGACGCGGCGCTGCAGGGGAGGCAGGCTGGTGGCCGCTAGCGGACCCAAGGGCGGCACCGGTGGTGTCTTCTCGGACATCAACATAACGCCGCTCACCGATATCTTCCTGGTTCTGCTGATCATTTTCATGGTGACCACCTCGGTCACCGTGGAATCGGCTGCGCATGTGGATCTGCCGCTCGCGGAAAACACCTCTCCCGAGAACAAGGGCGTGATTGTGACCTACTCATCGCAGCACGAACTGTTCGTTAACTCGAAGGACGTTCCTGAGCGCGAGCTGGTCTCCAGCTTGCGCGAGGCGTTGGCCAAGATCGACCCGAAGATGGTGGTTTTCCAGGGCGATCGCAAAGTGTTGCTGGGTGACATGGTGCGTATCCTGAACACGGCGAAGGCCGCAGGGGCGGCAACCATCGCGATCGGGGCCAAGCGCGCGACCAGCGGTCAGATCGAGCATAACGCGTCGTCGGGAGGCTGATTCAATGGCTGTTAGCGGACCCAAGAGCGGTGACGGCGGTGTTTTCTCCGACATCAACATAACCCCGCTCACCGACATTTTCCTCGTCCTGCTGATCATCTTCATGGTGACCACCGCGGTAACGATCGAGTCGGCGGCGCACGTCGATCTCCCGAAAGCAGAAGCGCAAGTGAACCCTAACGACAAGCCTAAGGGCGTCGTAGTTACCTACACCGCGGAACACCAAATTCTGGTGAACGAAACCAACGTTACGCTTCCCCAGTTGCAGGGCTCGATACATGATGCGCTGGAGAAGTCAGCCGACAAAATCGTGATTTTCCAGGGCGACCCGAAGGTCATCCTGGGCGACATGGTCCATATCCTCGACATCGCCAAGAGCGCGGGCGCAGAAGCAATCGCAATCGCAGTTTCGCAGTTGCCCTCGGGTGGGGGTGGCGGTGCTGCTCCGAGCGGAATGTGACGCGTAGCGCGGGAAGATCGCGATTCGACGAATGACAAGGTTCTGAGGTATTAGAGAAGAGAGGCGAATGGAGATCCCAACCCCGGTCGGGCTCGCCGACAGAGGTGGGAAAGCAATCTCGATATGCTTTTAATAGGCGTAATAATTCTGGTGGTCTCGACCGTGGTCGTCGCCGCGGTGCTGTACCGCATCATGGGCCGGAAAGAGGCCGCCGCGGAGCTTGGGCGCGACGATGATGAGGCCGATGCTGAGCGGCTGCAGACCTGGAGAGACTACCTCCGGCTGGCTGCGGGACCCTTCCCGTTGTCGGTCCTGCTGCACGTCGGTCTGCTGTTATTCCTGATCATCACCGTCCACGAACAGCGCGGACGCGAGTTGATCATGGTCAACCTCGAGGCTGGCGGCGGCGGAGGCGGCGGCAGCGAGATGAACGACCTCGACATGCCGGAAGTTCCGATGCCGGATACGGCGCCGCAGCAGATGGAACAGCCCACCGCGGTTGATACGTCGCAAGCGGTCGGCCTCGCGAACGACTACGTACGTGCGGCCGGCGGCGGCGGAATCGGAATCGGTCGTGGAGGCGGCGTCGGTTCGGGCTACGGCAAAGGCATCGGCTCCGGATTCGGCGGTTTTATCGGCGAACTTCGGAGAAAAGGCCTCGACGTCGTGATCGTGATCGACGGCACCGGGTCGATGCAATTGATCATCGACGACGTGAAGGCGAAAATGGGCCAGCTGGTTCACGCGATCCATCGCCTGGTTCCAATCGCTCGCGTCGGGATGGTGGTTTTCGGCGGCAAGGGTCAGAAGATGAGCATCCAGCCGCTGACGTTGAATCCGCAGAAACTGGTCGAATTCCTCAATACCGTGCACGCCGAAGGCGGCGACGAATGGGAAGAGGATCTGGCCGGCGGCGTCAACACCGCGATCCACAATATGGATTGGAAACCCTACGCGAAGAAGGTCATCGTGTTGGTCGGCGATTCGCCGCCCAAGAAAGATGACTTCCAGCCCCTGATCGCGGAGATTCGTCAGTTCAAGTCCGGCAATGGGACCTTCAACACCGTCGATGTCGCGGCGGAAGAACACGAGCGCTTCGAGCGAGAGTTCTGGCTCAAGGTGCATCGCGAGGAGCCTCCGAAGATCTCGCCGCTGCCGCAGTTTTATCAGCAGACGCGCGCTTCGTACAAAGTTCTTGCCAACGCGGGCGGCGGCGCGATGCGCAGTCTCAGCAAGGACTCCCACATCAACCAACAGGTGCTGGTGCTGGCCTTCGGCGAGCAGTGGCAGGGTCAGGTTGCCGCCTTTGGCCGTGGTCTTTCGAGCGGAAGCCCGTAAAATGGAGGTCAACGACTCTGTCTGAATGGACGGAGAAGGAGACCCTGATGAAACGGATTCTAGCAACCAGCGCGGTCGCCATGGCGGCCGCGCTTTTGTTTCTGGGCAGCATCGGCGGTTCGACTGCGTCGGCGCAGAACTATGTCATGCGCCGGGTGCGCCAGCCCAAAGACATACCAGAGGCGCTCCGGAAGTCGCTCGACGACAAGGTATCGGAAGATGCGGCGTCCTATCTCGACAAGGAAGACGAGAAAAAGATGTCGGGCAAGCCGTATACCGACTTTGTGCCGAAGTTCGAATATCTGCCGAACTACGGCCCTAACGGCCAGCTCTCAACGGTGAGCGTCAAGCTCGGCGGCGCGGAATACGACCCCACCAGCAAGGCCACGACCAAGGGTGCGGCCACCGGCAAGCTCAAGTACCTGGTCTTCAGCTACACGCGTCAAGGCAGCAAATGGATGCCAATCGCGCAGCCCAAGTGGGAGTCTCAGGACCTGGGCAAGAAGGCCGGAACCGAGATGACCGAGCACCAGAAAATCGGCGATCGCAACAAGGCGATCACCGAGAAGTACAAGGAAGCGCAGCAGAAAAAGAAAGCGCTCGCTGATGCATTGCAAAAAAAGTTCGGCAGCACCCAGTAGCCTGAC
>JBGPMZ010000082.1:0-8130 GCA_041487255.1 Binataceae bacterium (SeqCode)
AGACTCCGGGCGGCGGCGGATGGGGCCGCACTCGCAAGGAGACAAAGCCTTCTAGATAACCTTCTTCTCGCGCAGGTGCTTGCGTGTCGATGCATCAATGCCGAGTTCCGCGAGAACCTCGTCAGTATGCGCACCCAATGCGGGCGCGCCCGTGCGCACCCGGGTCGGCGTGCGCGAGAATTTCGCCGCGGGCCCTGTGATCGGCGCGATGGTGCCGTCCGCCTGCGGCGTATCCTGCATCATGTCGCGTGCGAGGACGTGGGGATCGCGCGCGGCCTCGGCGTAGGAGCGAATTGGGGCGCACGCGATGGAATTCGCGGCGCATTCGGCGACCGCCTCCGCAACCGTGCGTTGCGCGCACCATCCGGCGAATAGCGCATTGCATTCGTCGCGATGCTTCGCGCGCAAAGCGGCGGTAGCGAAGTCGGGATTCTCCGCGAGGTCCGGCCTCCCCACGAGCCTCGCGAACACTCGCCAATGAGTATCCAACAGCGTGCCCGCAATTACTCGTCCATCGCGGCACTGATATATATTTGCGGGAATCGAAAAACTGAATTCATTACCCAATCGCGGCATCGGAATACCCATTGCGCCCAACGTCGGATAGCCATTGGACTGGAACAGCATCGCGTCGAGGAGCGAAACATCGACGTGCTGACCCTCGCCGGTTTGGTCGCGATGGCGCAATGCCGCGATCGCGCCGATCGCTCCATGAAGTCCCGCGAGATCGTCGCATAGAAAAGTCGGCGCCTTCATCGGCGGCCCATTCACCTCGCCATTGAGGGAGATGAAACCTCCCGCGGCTTGCGCCATCGGATCGTAACCGACGCGATCGTGGTCCGGCCCCCATTGGCCCCATCCGCTGATCGATACGTACACGATGTCCGGCTTCACCTTGCGCACGTCATCGTAGCCGAGGCCCCATTTCGCGAGCGTGCCGGGACGGAAATTCTGCACGATGATGTCGGCGGTCTTCGCCAGCTTCATGAAGATGTCGCGTCCCTCCGCGGTTCTCATGTCGAGGGTGAGGTCGCGCTTGTTTCGATTCACCGTGGCATGCGCAAAACTAAGTGGCGGATTTGTGCCCGGCAGGTAGGGCGTGATGCGCCGCCCGACTTCGCCCTCGGGCGCTTCGATCTTGATCACATCGGCGCCGAGATCCGCCAGCACGCACGCGCACATCGGCCCCGCCCAACTGGTAGTGACGTCCATCACACGGATGCCGTGCAGCGGTCCGGTCAGGTCCGTGCGCGCCTCGCGATAAAATTCCGACTTTTCCATGGCTCTCTCCTGTCGCGCTGTCGCCGCGAAATCCTACTTCGATGCGCCTCGCTTCCTCAAACGCGATAGCGCCTCATTGCTGGGTCGATTAGCTTGATCGCGATGGCGGAAGATCAGTTCTGGGTAGGAGTCCATGGCGTAATCGCGCGCGGCGGGAAGCTGTTGGTGCTCAAGCGCGCACCCTCGATGCCGTACAAGCCTGGTACCTGGGACCTGCCCGGCGGCCATCTAGTATTAGGAGAATCGTTCGAGGAGTGCCTCGCGCGTGAGATCGAGGAGGAAACCGGCCTTACGATTGCGCCTCCGCACCTCCTCGGGATTCACAGCAGCGTCGGTCCCTATCTGCAGGCGATATTCGCGTGCGCTGTCGCAGGCCATGCAAATGACATCCGGCTTCGGCCGCATGAACACGTCGAGGCGCGCTGGGTGTTGCCCGCGGAACTCGTGCACCTCGAACTTATCCCTTATCTCGAAGGCATCCAGCGCCGCGGCATGTTGGATTTCGTCGCGGCTGCCTAGCCGACTCAATTCACGCGCGCCGATGCGCCAGGCGGGCGCGCCAGTAGCCGAGAAAGTTCGCGCATTCGAGCTGATGGTACACCACCCCTTCGCGATCGCCTCGCAGCGCGGCGCCGCACATGCGCAGCAGATTTTTCGCCAATTTATCGAGGCGGTTGTGGCTTCTGCCGCCGGCAATCGCACTGCCGAATCCAAACGCGAAACTCTTATGCCGCAAATATTCCGCAGTCATGCGCTCAGGCCCGATCAGATGATGCACGATCGCATGCGGAACGAATCCCATTCTCCCGCCCTTCTCGATGATGCGCGCGAACAGCTCGGTGTCTTCACCCGACATCGGATTTCCACCGACCACGCCAAGGTCCTCGCGAAAGCGCCCGAAGCGTTCGAAGGCCGAGCGCCGGAATCCCACATTGGCGCTGAAATAGTTCTCCAGCGCCTCAACCTCGGTCGTAGGCGCCGATTCGATTGCCGCCCGATCGTGCACCGCCAGCTTCACCCATAACCGCCGCCCCAGCCACGACGGCGGAGGCGCACTCCATCGCGGCAGCACCATCCCGCATGCTGCGTCGAGGCCGCGGATCTCCAGCGCGGACAACAGCGCGCGCAACCACTCGCGATCGGCGGTAGCGTCATCGTCGAGGAAAAAAATGAACTCGCCGCGCGCCTCATCGACGGCGCGGTTGCGCGCGAAGCTGGATCCCTGCCTCGACTCGAGAACCCTGCGAATTGGAAACCGCGGCGATGAATTGGCAGCCGCTTCGACGACGCCCGGGGTGTCGTCGGTCGAGGCGTTGTCGATGACGACGCATTCGACCGAGGCATCATCGGGAATCGCGAGCGCCTTGAGGCTATCGAGTGTCTCGCTTAAGGTTCGCGCGCGATTGTGGGTCGGAATCGCGATCGTAACTGACTTTGTGACTGGCGTGGGCAATCCCCGGCGCTGCGCCTCCCCTCAATTGCAACTGCAAAAAAACAGAATCGCGAAGGCGGTTAACCTTCGCGATTCCATTATGCACTGGTTGGTGCGCCCGCGATCAATGTGCCGGTGGAGGAGGCGGCGGAGGTGGTGGTGGAGGAGGCGGCGGAGCCGCAGCGGCTGGGCCTCCGGCTGGCGCACCCGGTGCAGCCGGAGCGGGCGAGGGAACGGGCGTCGGCGCGGGCGGCGCCTTTGGCAACGGCGCCTTGGACTGCGTGAAGACGACGCCGCTCACTTCCAGATCGGGGGTCGCCTTGTTCTGGATGTCGGGCGTCGCGGTCAGCTTGAAGCCGAAGCTGCGCGTCTCGCCGGGGACGAAGGGAAGCACCGGCTTGGAGAAGTTGAGGAACGCGATCGGCGTGGTAATGATCGAATGCTCCTCGGAAAAGACCTGCTTCTTCTTTTTGCCCTTGCCCTCGGAATAGGTGACGTTGACGACAACCTCATCGATCCCCTTGTCGCCATTGTTGGTGATCTTGCCGAAGATTCCCGGCACTCGCGAGGCCGCCATCTTCATGTCGACGTCGCTCAGCGCGAGCTTGGGAATGTAGGCCTGACCCTCGGGGATCTGCGCCTTGACGTGGTTGATGTCGTCGAGCTCCCGTTGGAGCGTGAACTTGATGCCGGCGTTGCCGGTGGCTTCTACCTTGTCGGCCTCGGCAATCGCGGCCTGATAGGCGGCTATCGCCTTGTCGTAGTCATGCTTGTGGTAAGCGTCGATTCCTTCCTTGTGCTTTTTCTCGATCGCTTCTTTCGCGGGGAAATCGTAGAAGATTTTCCAATCGCTGCCTTCCTTAACCGCGACGATGCTGTCGTCATAGGTTACCTTCGGAAAGGTTTTCTCGACCAGATTCTTCTGCGCCGTTTGATCCGGTCCTGAATTCGCGTCGACGGTGGCGTCGATGGTGCGTTCCCAAAACGCGAGATCCGGACGGGTCACCTTGACGGCCACCACCGCCTTGGCGTCGCCCTCCTGTTTGACCTCGCCGACGACAAATTCCTGCGCGCCAAGGACTCCTTTGAACCAATCGCGGGTAACATCGGGAGCGAGCGGGACGTTGGTCAGAAACTGATCGAGCGTTCGATCGATCTGATCCTGATGCGACAGGGCCTGGTAGCAGGCCGGATAGTTAAACAACTTCAGATTATCGGTATAGGTCTGTGCGGATTTCGCAGGCCCCCCGCCCGAACATCCAGACAACGCAACCGCGCCGATAAGCGCGGCCACCGCGAGGAATGGCCGCAGGATTCGAAAGTTGGATTTTGTCATCGGGACCGATTCTAGTGTGGTAGCAAGCAAAAACAAGGACTACTTGACACAAAACGCGCGGAGTGTCGTGGACGGCGGCAAGCCGTCGCGAGTCAGTGCGGCATCTGCTTCAGTTCGATGACGTTGCCTTCCGGATCGCGAACATAGATCGAAAGTCCCATCCCGCGCGCTCCGTACCGAGTGGCTGGTTCGCCCATGACCTCCACGGAGTTTTCCTTTAGATATCGGGCAACTGCGGACAGATCGCCGGCCTCGATCCCGAGGCATACATGGTCGACGTTCCTGGACTTCTCGTCGGATCCACCCTCGGACGGCACCAGGTCGATCATGCCGGCGCCGGCGCGGAGCTGGATCAGCCCAATCTGCTCGATGCGCCGCTCTTCGACCAGCCCCAGCAGCCTGGTGTAGAAGTCGAGCATCTTCTTTTGGTCGCGGCATCTGAAAACCACGTGATCGATTTCTGCGATCCTAAGCGGCGACTCCATATCCGATTCCTCCGCAGCGACAGTGACAGAGACATACGACTTGATCGCATGATGCTCAACCGAGATCATGCCACGAAAGTCGTTCCTTCAACCTGATGACCCACACTGTCGGCGCGATGATCGAAGCCGGCTTCTAAAGCTGAGGCTTGGGGAAACTCAGGCGGACCACTTCGGTCTGGGCAAGCGCGTCATTCACCATCCGATCGATCTCGAGATGCGCTTCGGATTGCTCGACCTCCCACATTTTGGCGTGCGTCTCGGGATGCGGCGGGGTGAACAAGGTGCAGCAATCCTCGTCAGGAAGTATCGAGGTCTCGAAGGTTCCCAGCTTGCGCGCCTCGACGATGATCTCGTTCTTGTCCATCCCCACCAGCGGGCGCAGGATCGGCATGACCGTCGCGGTCTGAATCACCATCATGTTCTCCAGCGTTTGCGACG
Source organism: Binataceae bacterium (SeqCode) (assembly GCA_041487255.1). GTDB lineage: Bacteria > Desulfobacterota > Binatia > Binatales > Binataceae > DATGKG01. Next base: position 4,973 of record JBGPMZ010000082.1, read on the forward strand.
CCACCTGGCCGAGGCTCTCACCGCTGACCAGCACCGTCGCACCAACCTTGCGCGCCAGTTCGGCCGCGATCCGCATCATGAAGCGTCGATACATCACGACCCGCAGCGGGCGCAGACTCTTCGCGACAATCTCGCGCTGCAGAATTCCAAACGGCACCAGCATCAGCGTCGCGCGACACTCGAAGCGGGTCAGATGAGCCGCCAGCTCGAGCGCCTTGTCGCGGCTCGCGGTGGTCACCAGCGGATGCCCATGAAAGTGCACGAAATCAACGTGCAGCCCGCGCTTCATCATACGATGCGCCGCGACCGGAGAATCGATCCCGCCCGATAGCAGGGTCAGTCCACGCCCGGTGATGCCGACCGGCAGACCGCCGGCGCCGGGAATCTTGCCCGCCGAAACGTACGCGCTCTCCGGAAGGATCTCGATTGAAATCGTCAGCTCCGGATTCTCGAGATCGACTTTGAACCCGAACTCATCGGCGACCGCGCCGCCGACGTGACGATCGATCTCCATCGAGTTAAGCGCGAAGCGCTTGTAGTCGCGGGTGGTGCTGACGCGAAAGGTCTTCGCCGCCATGCCGCGGGCGCGGGCAATCGCCGCCTGCGTGATCGCATCGATCTCGAGGGGCGCGGGATAACTGATCGAGAAATTTTGCAACCCGAAAACCAGCGCCGCGCGTTCGCGAACGATCGGGTCGGGAATCGCGTCGGGCAGTTCGATCAGCAGGCGCGAGCCGAGCGAGCGCGCGCGCCCGAGCTCATAGTCGGCGAAAACCGCGCGCAGATGGTGTTTGATCTGATCGACGAAGCGCCAGCGATTGCCGCCCTTGAGCGCAACTTCGTGGTATCTGCCGATCAGGTAGCGCATGTTTTGATTTTGATAACGACGCCGCGCTTCATGATATGCTATCCGCGCAACGGAGCCAGCATGCCGACCTCGAATCGCAATACCGCCCGCGCGGCGGCGAACGAATCTCTCATTGTCACGCGCCACCAGCACCTCGAAAAGCTTCGGCGCGCGCTGCACCAGACCGATCCCGTGATTCCGCCCGGCCACGATCCCACGACGCGCGCGGCCGCCGTGCTGATCCCGATCGTGCATCGCGAGGACGATTTGTACCTGGTCTTCATCCGCCGCTCCGATTCGGTCGAGAGCCATCGCGGGCAGGTCGCGTTTCCGGGCGGCCGGGTCGATCCCACCGATGCCACGCTGCTCCACACCGCCTTGCGCGAGGCGCATGAGGAGGTGGGCATCGAACCCCATCTGGTCGACGTTTTGGGCGGTTTTCCGACCATGAGTACAGTTGCAACCGGGATGCGGGTGGCGCCGTTCGTCGGCGTGCTCAAGCGGCCGGTCGACTACCGGATTCAGGAGGTCGAGGTCGCGCAGGTCTTCGAGGTGCCGCTGCGAGCGCTCTCCGACCCGGGCTATCGCGGGCTCTACGAATGGCGGCGCGACAAGGATCGTCCGGCGTCGAATTTTCCGGCCATCTTCTACGCGGGCCAGACCATTTGGGGTCTCACCCTGCGCATCACCGAAAACCTGCTCGACATGATGGAAATTCCCCGCCCGGCCTGACTCCCTCGCCGAATCACTTCATAGTTACCCGACTGCGCAAGACACTTTCATCGGAGACATTCCTATGAGTTCGATCGTGCCGACGCCCGAGGCGTTGCAGAAACTCGCGCAGGCCCCGGAGACCGGCAAAGTGGTGATGCTCAATGCGATCCATCACTTTCGCGACGAGGGCCTCGAACGGACCGAGTTGTACGCCATCAACCCGACGCCGGCTCGGTAGAAGGAAAGCGCTATGGGCCGCAACATTCTTTTCATCACCACCGATCAGCAGCGTTACGACGCGTTGGGATGCAACGGCGGGACCATCGCGAAGACTCCGGTCGTCGATGCGCTCGCGTCAAACGGTATCAACTACAGTCGGGCACACAATCAGAACGTGGTGTGCATGCCCGCCCGCTCCACGATGATCACCGGGCAGTACGTGCGCACCCACGGCGTATTCGCCAACGGCGTCGCACTGCCGCCCGATGCACCCAGCGTCGCGGCCTATCTCCACTAGAAGGCGGGGTATCGCACCGCGCTGCTGGGCAAGGCGCACTTCCAACCGGGCCTCGATCTGGCGGGCAAGTGGCGCGAGAACACGATGGGGCGTCAGGGCAACACCGGGCCATGGCGCGGCTTCGAGCGGATGGAACTCGCGATGCACGTTCCGATGGGCGGATGGCACTACTCAGTATGGTTGCAAACCAACTATCCGAATGAGCTTGGCGGATTCGCGCCATTACTCAGCGCGGCCGGCGGCGGGGATACCGGCGCGCCCGAAGTGAAATACAATCCAATCCCTCGCGAACATTATCACACCGATTGGGTGGCCGATCGCACGATTGCGTTTCTGGATTCACTCGACCCCGACGAAAACTGGTTTGTGTGGATGAGCTTTCCCGACCCGCACCATCCCTGGGATCCTCCCGCGTCGGAGGCGCGCAGGATCAATTGGCGCGATCTTGATTTACCGCCGGGACATCCGGGCTCGCGCGAGAAGATCGAGGCGATCCTGCGTCAGAAGCCGCGCCATTGGCTCGACTGGTACGAAGGGCGCTTCCGCAATTTCGAGGGCGGTCCGGTGCGGTTCATCCCCGCACAGATGACGCACGATCAGGTGCGCGAGATCAACGCGATGGTCCACGTCGAGAATGAACTTATCGATGAGGCCTGCGGCCGTGTGCTTGGGAGAATCGCCGAGCGAAAGTGGGAAGAGCGGACCGACGTATTTTTCACCACCGATCACGGCGAACTGCAAGGCGACTTCGGCCTCATCTACAAGGGGCCGTATCATGTCGAAGCGCTGATGCACATTCCGATGATCTGGCGTCCGGCGCCGAGTGCCAAGGTTAGTCCCGCGCGGATTTCGGAGCCGGTCGGCCAACTCGATCTCGCGCCGACCTTTTGCGCGATCGCCGGCGTGCCGGTTCCGTCGTGGATGGATGGCAAGCCTTTGCCGGCCGCTCCCAACTCCGGACGCGAGCGAGTGATTACGGAATGGGGTAGCCAGTTCGCGCAAATCGGCATGCATATGAAGTCGATTTATCGCGACGGCTACGTATGCACGGTCTACGAAAGGAGCACTCGTGACCTCGGA
>JBGPMZ010000083.1:0-8127 GCA_041487255.1 Binataceae bacterium (SeqCode)
CGATGCAATCGATGCCGAGCCGCTTCAGTGACGCGTCGCATGCCGAGCGCACGTATTCGGGACGTCCGTTGATCGCGCGCTTGCCGTCGGGCAGGACCTGATTGGCGAATTTGGTCGCGATGATGACTTTGTCGCGATGTTTGCGCAGCGTCTTGCCGACCAGCTCCTCGTTGTGACCGACGCCATAGACATCGGCGGTGTCGAAGAAGTTGATCCCGAGTTCGATCGCGCGCTCCAACGTCGCGGTGGATTCGTTATCATCACGCGGGCCGTAAAACTGCGACATCCCCATACATCCGAGTCCGAGTTCCGATACTTCGAGTCCCTGGCGTCCGAGTTTTCGCTTTTGCATAGAACTGCTCCTGTCGCGGGTTGGTTGCGCGGTGGTCATTTGAACATACTGAATGACGAGGCGGTTTACGAATTCCACCGAAATTCGAAAACGGAGAGTCATGGCACGTCGCGCGCTGCTGGTGGTCGATGTCCAAAATGATTTCTTGCCGGGGGGCGCGCTCGCAGTTCCGCATGGCGACGAGATCCTCGCCCCGCTGTGCAAGCTGATGAACTCGGGCGCATTCGGGCTAGTCGTCGCGACCCAGGATTGGCATCCACGCGGACACATTTCCTTTGCGAGCAGTCATCCGGGTCACGAAGTGCTAGATACGATCCGACTCTATCATCATGACCAGACGTTGTGGCCCGATCATTGTGTGCAAGGCACTCACGGCGCGCGGCTGTATGCGGGTCTCCCATGGGACAAGGTCGCGGCGATCATCCGAAAGGCGACCGACCCGGCGGTCGATTCATATAGCGCGCTGCGCAACAACTGGGACGCGCGCGGCAGGCGGCCACCAACAGGGATGAGCGGCTATCTCAAGAACCATGGCGTGCGCGAGGTCTTCATCTGCGGACTCGCACGCGACTACTGCGTGCGATGGAGCGCCCAAGATGCGGTGAAGGATGGTTTGCGCGTCACCGTGATTTGGGATTTGTGCCGCTCAATCGATCCGTCGGCTGATGAGCGATTGCGGCATCGGCTCATTGCGCGCGGCGTGAAGATCATCGACAGCGCCGACGTGTAGAATCAAAGCAGCATCGCCACTGACGCCTTCGACTTCGACGGAGTAACTCATGGCAAAAATTTCCTATCGCGTAAGACCGGAAACCGCCGTCCTGACCCGAGGCTTCGATCCCGCGCTGTCGGTCGGCTCCGCACGGCCGCCGGTCTATCGCAGCTCGACCTTCGTCTTTCCCAGTCCGGAAGCCGCCGAGCGCGCATTTGGAATCGTGCTGGGAAAAGTTCGCGCGCTCGGCGAGGACCGTCCCGATCTCATCTATGCGCGGCTCAACCATCCCAACGCCGAAATCCTCGAGGAGCAGTTGGTGCCGCTGGAGCCGCGCGCCAGCACGGCGGCGGTTTTCAACTCCGGAATGGCGGCGATTTCGAGCGTGCTGTTTGCGTTCCTCGAGCGCGGCAGCTCGATGGTCTATACGCAGCCGCTATATGGCGGAACGCAGCATCTGATTCATCAGCTGATCGAGCCGCTGGGATTTTCCGCGCGCGGGGTGCCGGCCGGCGACGCGAAGGCGTTGACCCGCGCGATCGAAGAGACCGCCGATCTCAAGCTGGTTCTGATCGAGACGCCGGCCAACCCCACGCTGACGATGACCGATATTCAGCAAGCTGCAGACGCGGTGCGGCGGCATCCGAAGCGGCCGCTGCTTGCGGTCGACAACACGCTGCTCGGTCCGACGTTTCAGCATCCGCTCGCGCGCGGCGCCGACCTCGTCATCTACTCGGCGACCAAGTTCCTCGGCGGCTTCAGCGACCTGCTGGCGGGAGTCGTGATGGCGTCGGATCGCGAACTGATCTTGAGCCTCACTGGAATTCGCGCGCTGCTCGGCAACATCCTGCAGGCGGACGAATGCTGGATTCTCGACTCGCGGCTTTCGACCGTAGGGCTGCGGATGAATCGCCAGAGCAAGAATGCGCAGCGCATCGCGGAAGCGCTCGCGAAGCATCCGAAGATCAAGCGCTTGATCTATCCGTCGCTATTCACCGATCCCGAACAGATAAGAATCCGCGACGCGCAGACCGATTATCCCGGCTCGCTCATGTCGCTCGAGGTGCAGGGCGGCAAGACCGGCGCCTTCGAGTTTCTGCGCCGGCTGCGGATCGCGAAGAACGCGGTCAGCCTCGGTGGAGTGGAAACGCTCGCGTGTCATCCGAAGACGACCACCCACAGCGAATTCTCCGAGGAGGAATTTGCGCGCGCGGGAATCACCGATGCCTTGGTACGCATCTCGATCGGGACTGAGCATTGGCGCGATCTCCTCGAGGAGTTCACCAGCGCGCTGGATGCGGTGTGATCGCAAATCTCACGGAGTTCGTCGCGGCCGATCGTCACTTGCTCATCCGGTCTGTTTGCGATCGGTTTTCGACGCGGCCTCGAGAGCGGCTCGTCCGCCTGCTTCCGCCGCGGGGCCGCGAGCGGCGAGTCTTTTGAGGCTCGCAAAACAGGTTCGGCAAAACGGCATGACGGTTTTCTTCCAGGAGCGCTTTGCCCTTTCAACCGAAGCGAATAGTAACAGCGCGACAACTGACTTGCCCGCCGCGTGGCATCGCTCGCACACGATGGGTTTGCGGCCGGCCTGTTTCGCCTCGACAAAAGAGCGAACCAGCACCGGCCGGCTGATCGCGAGAGTCTCGATCATCCGCTCAGGCGGGAAAGTCTCGCCGCGACCGTATGCGACGTACTCGGCCGATGCCGGCGCTTTGGATTTGCGCCGGCCGCGTCCGTCGTGGACCTTGCGATTGGTGACGCGGACCCAATCTTCCAATTGGTCGGCGTCGAATCGCAGTACTCTGCCGATGCGGAAGTAGGGAAGCTTGCCTTGCTTGATCATCCGATAGACCGTGATCGGATGAAGCTTGAGTAGTTCCGCGACTTCGGAAAGCGTGAGAATCTTTCTCGTCGCCATCGCCGACTGTTCCTGCGATTGCGCGGCGCTCACGACCCAACCGTGTGCTTCTTGACGTCGCCGCGCATCTCGCGGACGTAGTCCTGCAGCTTGCGGCGTGCGGAATCGAACGCGTTGCGCACCGCGATCGACAGGTCCTCGCCATGTTGCCGGTTCACCGCCAGCTCGCTCCCCGGAACATGCAAGACGACGCTGACATCGAAGGGGCCGCCCTTGTGATGGTGATGAACGTTGGGCGCCGACAGCACCACATGACAACTGGTGATGCGATCGAAGTAACCCTCGAGCCGCTCTGCGCGTTTGCGAATCAGCGTCTCGATGGCTGCGGTCAAGGCGAAGTCGCGCGCGGTTATCCGAATCTCATGTTCCATCTGCTAGCTCCCGATCTCCAACTCCAATTTTCAAGGACCGATCGCAATCGGCCGGTGGTTGCCGTGGAAACACTAAAGGTAGCCGATCTCCTTTGCGCGCCGCTGAAGCTCCTCGCGGAACTTCGGGTGCGCGAGTCCAATCAGCGCCTCGGCGCGCTCGGGCGTTGACAGGTCGCGGAGATTGACCACGCCGTACTCGGTCACGATGTATTCGACCTCCGAGCGAGGATCGGTCGCCGGGCCTTCGATCTGCGGCACCACTCGCGAAATGGTGCCGTGAGCCGCCGTCGAGTAGGCGGTCAGGATGGACTTGCCGCCGCGCGAGCGCTGCGCGCCGCGCACGAAGTCCAGCTGGCCGCCGGGCGCGCTATACTGGCGGCCCGCGGCCACCTCGGAGTTCACCTCGCCGTCGAGGCCGACTTGCAGGAATGCATTGATCGATATGACGTTGTTGTTGCGGCCAATCACCTCGGCGTTGTTGACGTAGTTGACCGATAAAGCTCCATGCTGGAGTTGTCGTTGAGGAACTCGTACATCGCGTTGTCGCCCAGCGCGAGGGTGTACACGTTCTTGAACCTGTTGATCGTCTTGTAGCGATTGGTTACCGCGCCCGACTGGATCAACGCGACCAACGGCGGCGTCATCAGCTCGGTGTGGACGCCAAGATCTTTGTGGTTAGTGAGCGCGGCGCAAATCGCATTGGGAACTCCGCCGACGCCGATTTGTAAGGTAGCGCGGTCGGGCACCATTTTGACGATCAGCTTGCTGATCGCGAGGTCATTCTCGGTCGGCGGACGCGCCGGAAACTGCGCCAGCGCGCTGACGTTCTCGACGATCGCGTCGACATCGGAAATGTGCACCGCCGAATCGCCGAACACGCGAGGCATGTTCGGATTGACCTCGACGATCAGCTTCTTGGCGCTCTGCGCGGTCGGAATGGTGTAGTCGCCGTTGGTGCCGCAACTGAAGAAGCCACCCTTGTCCATCGGCGCGACCATCACGACAAAGGTGTCGATGCCGATGTCGGCGAGCACGCGCGGCATCTTGCTGAAGTTGCCCGGCATGTAGAACACGACCTTCCTGCCATCGGCCGCCCCTTTGCGCATCAACTCGCGCTCCATCGCCACCGGAAAAAACGGATGCGGCTTGATGACATCCATGTATTCGTATTTGAGAATCGCCGCCGCGGCCGCGACCGAGTGCGAATAGTAGACGCGCAGGTTCTCGATCTCGCGCCGCAGGATGCGTTGTTCGAGCGCGGCCAGTAAAGCCGGCGGCTCGCTGACACCCATCCCCATCGACATCGTCCCTCGCGAGGGAATCAGCTGGACGGCCTGTTCGGCGGTGCATAGCTTCTTTTGGTATTCGGCTTCGAACATGAATCCTCCCAAGGCGTGCGACCCATCGACGATGGTGCGTCCGAGCCCGCGGTATCGCCAAAGTCGTGCCATGATGGGGAGTTCGCCGGAAACCGAATCCGTTGGCGAAGATGGCTTAATCCAAGCTTGATGGCGCGATCGGAGACAGCTTTCTGTCACCATGCGCGCCAGTTGATCGAATCACCGTCGCTGCTCCCCGAATCCACCAGTAGGCATTCCATCTATTGATGCTCCGGGCCCCGGGTCGACTGGCGCGCCTCTTGCGTTGTCGCTGACTGGCAAAAGCGAGGTTCGACGAATGGCTTACAAGGAATTCCATTTTCAATCCGAGGCGCGCGAGGGACTGCTCCGCGGCGCCAAGGCTCTTACTGATGCGGTCAGGATAACTCTCGGGCCGAAGTCGAAGTGCGTGCTAATCCAGAAGAGCTTCGGCCTCCCGATCGTCTGTAATGACGGCGTCACCATCGCCAAGGAAGTCGAGCTCAAGGATCCCTGCGAGAACCTCGGCGCGCAGATGATCCGGCAAGCGGCGGAACGCACCGGCGACGCGGTCGGCGACGGCACCAGCACCGCCACGATCCTCGCCCACGCGATCTTCGCCGAAGGTGTGCGCAACGTCGCCGCGGGTGCGAGCGCGATCGACCTCAAGCGCGGCATCGATCGCGCGGTGAAGATCGCCGTCGAGTCGCTGAAAGCTTTGTCGCGTCCGGTGCAGAGCCGCCTCGAGAAGACCCAGGTCGCGGCGATATCGGCGCACAACGACACTGCCGTCGGTGACCTCGTTGCCGAGGCGTTCGAGAAGGTCGGCGCGGAGGGGGTCGTCTCGCTCGAGGAAGCCAAAACCACCGAGACGCAGCTCGAAATCGTGGAAGGTCTCGCCTTCGATCGTGGATACTTGTCGCCGTACTTCGTGACCGATCCCGAGAAGATGGAGGCCGTGCTTGAAGACGCCTTCATCCTTATTACCGACAAGAAGATCGCGGTGATGAAGGATCTGATTCCGCTGCTGGAACAGATCGCGCGCGCGGGGCAGCCGCTCGCGATCATCGCCGAGGATATCGATGGCGAGGCGCTCGCGACGCTGGTCGTCAACAAACTGCGCGGCGCGCTCAAGTGTGTCGCGGTCAAGGCGCCCGGCTTCGGCGATCGTCGAAAAGAGATGCTCGAGGATATCGCCATCCTGACCGGCGGGCGCGTCGTGTCGGAAGATGTCGGCATCAAGCTCGAGAACGTCGACATCTCCTACCTCGGGCGCGCGCAGCGCCTCGTGATCGATCGCGAGAACACCAAGGTCATCGGCGGGCGCGGCGACAAGAAGCTGATCGAGGCGCGTAAGAGCCAGCTGCGCCAGCTAATCGACAAGACCACCAGCGACTACGATCGCGACAAGCTCAAGGAACGCCTCGGCAAGCTCGCGGGCGGCGTCGCGGTGATTCGCGTCGGCGCGCCCTCGGAGGCCGAGATGAAGAGCCGCAAGGAAGCGCTCGATGATGCGATCAGCTCGACCCGCGCCGCGATGGCCGAGGGTATCGTGCCGGGCGGCGGACTCGCGCTGCTGCGCGCGATGGACGCGGTCGAGGCGGAAGAGACGAAGCACGAAGGCGACGAACGCACAGGGATGCAAATCCTCAAGCATGCGCTGCGCGAGCCCGCGCGACAGCTGGCCGAGAATTCCGGCGAAGATGGGGGCGTCGTCATCAATGAGATGCGGACCCATAAGGGCTACTGGGGCTTCGATGCCGCCGAGCGCAAGTACGTCGATCTGGTGCAGGCGGGCATCATCGATCCGACCAAGGTGGTGCGCCTCGCGCTCGAGAACGCGGCCTCGGCGGCGACCCTGCTGCTGCTCAGCGAGGCGACCCTTACCGAGGTGAGGGAAGAGAAGCAAAATCATTCGCCGATGATGCAGGACTAGGGAGCACGAAGACTTGGCGAGACCCGGAGGTTACGCCCATGACAACTGAAGCCAAAAGTACCGAAGCGAATCGATGCGACGCGCTGCGCACGATGCTGGTGACGCTGCGCGACGAGAGCTACGAGCGAGTTCACGAACTGCGCCATGAGCAGGGAGACGACGCCGAGTTGGTGCCGGGAGACGAGATGGATCGTGCGCGCGCGACCGTCGACGTCGAGACGCATGCGAGCTCGATTGCGCGTGCGGAAGAGCGGCTGCGATACATCGACGAAGCGCTCGGCAGAGTGGAGCAGGGCCGCTACGGTCTCTGCGCAGGATGCCGCGAACCGATTCCCGTCGAACGCCTCCTCGCACTTCCGTTCGCCATCTACTGCGTCAATTGTCAGCAGAAGCGCAACCGCACCGCGCACGGATGGAGCGACGGCACCATGATCCAGCCCTACGATCAGCAGTGGACGCTGCCGGAGGAGATGGAGGAGGCGCCCGAGCGCAGTGCCGCTTCGGAAGAGGTAGTGTCGCTTACGACCGGCAGCGCGTTCGCGGAAGGCGAGACGAACGAGATCGTGCGCCCGGTGCCGAAGCGGCAGCCGCGTCCTCGCAAAAAGTAGGCGGGTGCAGCTGCGCGATGCCTTCGAGGAAGGCCTGCCATCGGTCGCTAAAATGTACCGACTGATGCGCCGGGAGCGGTGCCACTCAGGTCTTGGGCAGTTTACTCGGGTCCTGGTCCGGGGTGTTCGGAGCCTGATCGGCCTCCACAGGCGGCTTGCCGACCCCGAAGACCTCGAAGATCGCGCGCTCGATTCTCTCCTCGCGCTCGGCTTCTGTTAGGGTTTTTGGCTTCGTTTGGACATTTTCTGCGTTCTGGCCCTCTATCCCCGCCAGCCGCGCCGCCTCCTCCGCGTAGATCTTCGCCATGTTGTCTTCCTTGAACTCATCCCAGACCCGGATCGAGAACCACGGCGACAACGGCTTGGCTTGGGCCGCGTGGGCGTTGCGCCGCGCAGCGAGCCGATCGACCACCGGCGCAATCGCCGCGCGCGGACTCGCTGTCGTGCGGCGCGCCCGCTTCATCTCGCGCAGGCTCGCCACCGCGCGCTCACGAGTGCGATTGATGGCCGCCTCGTAGCGGATCATGCGCATGGTGTCGGCCGCGTTGGGCAGCGTGATGGCATCGAGACCGGTGTGTTTGTAAATCTGTTCCGCGGTGGTCAGCTGGTCGCCTTCGGTGTAGAGCGGTTCCTTCCACGGGATCAGCTGGTCGGTCCCGCGCTCGACGATATCGGCGGCGGGCAGCGCGATGGCGTCGAAGGCGGCGCGATTTTCGAACATCAGCAGGCGGCGCTTGCGCCAGAAGCATGCCGCGATTTCCTGCACCAGCAGTTGCTCGTAGGTGCCGACCGGACTGAAATCCAGATTGAGGCCGTCGACCATGGCCTCGAACAGCTTGCGTTCGGCGCGACCCTCGATGGTCGCGATGACG
>JBGPMZ010000084.1:0-8104 GCA_041487255.1 Binataceae bacterium (SeqCode)
ATTAACATCTGAGTATGCGGAACAGCGGAGGGCGCAGATGCTCGCGCGTCGCTAGTGGGAAGACCGTCGTATGCAACTGAGTGTGCGGGAAGTGGCTGGACTTCTGATGGATATACCTCGTCGCCAGTCATGTCGGCACGGCGTTTCTCCTTGTGCTGTTCATCCTGCTAGGCCGAGCCGAGTTTCCCGAGATCAAGTTGTCTTTGACGATGATACCCTCGGGTTCGGGCTCGATGAGCTCAATTCCGCCGCCATTGCCACCGGTCCACGAATTGTTCGAAATGGTGTTTGAGATGATCTGCAGTGGACCCGCTTTGCTAAGTCCGACTACCCCGATGCCGCCTCCACCACCGCCGCCACAGTTCCCCTGATGGTTGTCAATGATAGAGTTGCCTATGATCAGAGGCGACCCAAAGTGAACTCCGATTCCGGCTCCGTCGGCGCACGAGCGATTGTTCGAGATGACATTTCCGGAGATCGTCGCTGACGCGTTTTCTATCAGGATGCCGCCGCCCTGAAATGGGAAGGTCAGGCCGTTGGTGATGGTGAAACCGGACAGCACCGACGACACCGTCTCTCCCGAGGAAATCGTGACTACGGTTCCTTTTCTTACTGCCGTCGATGATCGTGCTCATCGGACCGGTGGAACTGTGGACCTCGATTGCCTTTCCGTTGAAATTGATATTTTCGAAATAAGTTCCGGCCCGACCTCTACGATATCGCCGTTGGAAGCGGCACTGATCGCTGCCTGGATAGTCGCTTGATCGGATGGCACGTTGATTGTTGCCGCAGCTGCGCTTCCCATAATCAGACACAATGCCAATCCGAGCGATGGTTCGAAGCCCTGTCGGCCTATCACACTAAAACCCCCTCGCAAACTCGTCGATAGAGAATCTCACACAACAGTCTACGAGCGGTCAACTACTAGTGTGCCGCGGTACCCGTTTCATCCCTCCGACAACATCAACCGCTTCCATGAAAATGGCTAAATCGGCGGGACCCTTACTCCGGCGCAACCGATCTATCCGCCTCGTTCAGTGAGCGACTTTCTCGCCGGAGTTCACACGCGCAAACATGGCGTTTGTCTGGTCGCCGGCTCCATCTATTCTCCCTAAATTCCGGCAATTTAGAGAAATCGATTTCGACTGCCTAGGTAGGACAAATAAATGACCTCGCAGAGCGGGTGTAATTCAGTGGTAGAATGCCAGCTTCCCAAGCTGGACGTCGCCGGTTCGACCCCGGTCGCCCGCTCCAATATTTCCTCTCGCTATTCCAATGACTTAACTCGATCGCAAGAAAATTCTCGCGACGATGCAAGCGCGCCATCACCTACGCATGAGCACGCGCACTTCTCTGACTTGAATCATCGCCACGATCATTGAGACCCGTGAGCTAGTCGTGCGTGGCGTCTAGCGCAGCACGGAGTCCTTTCGCGAGATCACCCGCGGGTGCGATGCCCCAGTAGTGGAGAAAGATAATACGGGGCTCGTCGCCGATCATGTGCTGATGAATTGCAACGACCTCGATACCGGCGGTGCGCAGAGTTTTCAGAACACTCTGGAGCTCGGCTTCACGCATCGCAAAATCACCGTCGACGATCGCTTTGTCGTCACTCCCGGCGAATGCCCCCCACGTGTTGACGCCCATCTGATTGCCAATCGTGACGTCGTGCATCCGTGTGGTTCGGCCGATCACGAATTTGTACACGCCGTCCTTATATTGCCCCTTCAGCCCGAGGGCTGAATCCAATTTTGTGGGATCGAGCGACGAGTGTGCAGGATCGATTTGCGCCTGGCGGGTTCCCCCTTTGCCACCACTAGTCTCTCTTATTTTCCCGAAGACTTTTCCAACGGCGGCTGCGAGATCTTGCTCAGGACCCATGCCGCCGATGTGCATGAACATCACTTTGGGCGAATCCCAGATGAAGTGATTGTGGAGAGCCGTGACTTGAAGCCCGCTGTTAAGCGCCGCGCTCATTACCGGGCTGACCTGGTCTTCGAGCATGACCATGTCGCCCATCACCATGTCGTCTTTGCCCACACGTTTGAATGCGGCCCACGAGGTAAGGCCCATCGGCGGGGACATCTTCACGCCTGCGACGATCACCGAGAGATCCTTGCGGGGAACCGATACCTTGAACACGGCTTCCTCTTCGTTGAGCGTACCCCTGGCGCCGGTTAGACGCTCGATCGCGCCGGTGTCCATCGTCGGTCCCGAATTCGCACCTGCAGCGATGGCGCCGCTGCCGAATACCGCAGCCAACACGACTGAAATGACGACCAGTCCGGTTTCTTTTGTTCGCGAATGGCGCATCTCCTTCTCCTGTTCGGGCAATGTCCGGACCTCAACGACCGCGCGCGACCTTCGCCTGGCAATGCGCGTAGAGCGCGTCGTACACCCCGAACTGGCGGCGCATGTTATCGAAATCATCAGCGCTGATCCGCCTGAACCCATCAGCAACGGCTTCGAGGCCGATGCCCTCCGCAGCCCAATCTCGCTTGGGCGTGTCCGCCGCGCGGACGATCTTCGCCAGCTCGACAAGCGCGGCATCGTCGTCCAGGCGGTAGCGCACAATTATTGCGTCGAAGGAACAGAACTCTCCGTGATGTCCCAGTTCGGCATCGGGTACGTCGAAGACTGTCCCATCAGTGACGGCAGACCAGTTCGTGTCGTGCGGGAGGAAGACGAATTCGGCATCCGAATCGACGAATTTGGTGATTAGCCAGGGACACGCAATCCGATCGACCTTTGCTTTCTCTCGCGTGATCCACTTCATGCGATCGTCTCTTTGGTTGAATGATTCAATTGTTCCTTTTGAGCATTGCAACCGTATCTTCCAGATATCAAGACTAAATCGATGACCGAAAGACCGCGCCACCAAGTGGCTTCTCCGGATCCACCAAATTCCTCCCAAGCCGGACTATTTGCGCGTCGAAATCTTGGCGGATGGGAACTGCATGGCTCATCAAGCGCACAGGAGGAAAGGCGGCGCGGGCTACCGGGATCGAACCTGGCACGTCCAGCTTGGGAGCGACTGCCTAGGTAGGAGTGGCCTTTTTTTTCTGCGCGCATTCCACGTGGGCTATCATGCGCGGAGTCGGCCCCGCGTCCCGCAAAAGTACGACATACTTTTCTTTTTGAACGTCGATTTCTTTGTGACAGACGCAACACAGTTCAACCTCGGGCATAACCTGAACCTACCACATTATAGCTTTGATGGGTCAGATCCGTCGGTTGTTGAGCGCCGAGGAGGCCGTTCTATTGTCCCGGTCCAGTTGAATCTTTCCGTGCAGGAGTAGTTTAGTATGGCCCGGCGTTAGAGCTAATCCTTAAGCATCAACCTTGAGGCGTCTGGACAGGTCAGGTTTGTAGCCTTGCAAGTATCGTATCCGGATGAGAGTCCCTTTGCTCCGAACTGCACCGCAATCTCGGATTCGCCACCAACCCAGACCGAGTATGACCTGTCGGCCAAAACGCATGGCCGCATTCAAACGAGGCTCGCGAAAACCACCAGAACCAATGCTCCCCGGTCGGCAAGCGTCTCCTGGAACGACCGCAGAATCGATGCGACGCTGTGAAACCTAGGAAGCGTTCCTCTTCCGCTCTGCCCAGCGCCGCTTCATCGCTTCGGAAAGCTTCTTTCTGCCCGCGGGTGTGAGACCGCCGCGTCGTTTAGGTGCGGAAGCCTTAGGGCCGGTACCCTTCGTCCGCCGTTCCGCCCAGCGCCGCTTCATCGCCTCGGATAGACGCCTTCGTCCGGCTGCAGTGAGACCCTTACCGCGCCGTGTCGGCGCAACGATCTTTCGAGTTGCGCTGCTGACGGCACTCTTAGCTTCATCGAGGAGGGCTGCAACAGCTCGGCCGATCCGGTCTCGCTCCGTCTTCAGCTCCGCGACTATTTTTTCCAGGTCCACTCTTGTCTCCTTTTAGTTGATAGCTCTCGTGTCTGGCCGACGACTATAGCTTTCCAAACGTGGCAGCGAAAGCCACCCAAACACTACAATTTGCAGCCGGAGTCCACCCGATGCTTAGCTTGGGGAAGACCCGTCCATTAACTGACAAAAGCGAGTTTAAGAAGCATCAGGCGAGATCTCACCTATGGTTCAAAGCCCGCAGGTCGCGGACAACCTCCTAAAAGAATAAGAAGATGTTTGGCCAAATGCAGAGTGGTGTAGTCCTCAAGGTATGGTCCAACGACCTGAACTCCGACCGGAAGTCCATTGCTCACACGACCGATTGGAACTACCGTCACCGGCAAATAGCAGACACCTGCGGGAGCCATCCACGCTGTCAGATCCCAGTAGGAGCGTTGCTCGCCACCGATCGAGGTGACGCGACTGGCCATCGGCTCAGAGTGATCGTGGGGGATAGCGGGACAGGGCATCACCGGCAGCAGGATGGCGTCCCACTTGGTGAAAAACTCCTCCCAACGCTTGCGCATCTGTAGGCGCCGTTCGTTGTAACTCAGCCAGTCGCGATGTCGCATCGCCAGAAGCCGTCGAGTGCGCGCCGCCGGCGTGTCGCCGGCCGTAGCAGCGTAATCGTCGAGCCGATCGCGTTCCACTCCGCCTGCTAACGCGGCTTGTAAAAGGGCGAAGAATGTATCCACGGCCTTTTCCAGGGTGAACCCGGGACGCGCTTCAGGGTCTACCTGGACGCCCTCTTTAGCGAGGGTGTGCGCTGCTCTTTCAAGGAGATCGCGGACCTCCGGCTCCACCCGGCATCGTGGATCGTCGAGCCATGCGGCAACCCGATAACCCTTGAGCGAACGAGAACGCGCCGACGGCAACTTCAGGCGCCAGGCGGGATGCTCCCAGCGATTGGGGCCAGCCATGATATCGAGGCCGAGCTTGAGATCATCGACGCTGCGCGCCATCGGCCCCGCTACGGCAAGATCAGCTAAGGTCAACGTTCCCGGAGGTCCCGGAATCTGCCCGTGAGCGGGAACGATGCCATAGCTCGGCTTGTGGCCGACCACACCGGACATATGAGATGGCAGACGAATCGATCCGCCGATGTCACTGCCGAGTTCCAACGGAGTAAATCCGCACGCCAGTGCCGCGGCCGATCCGCCCGAGGAGCCACCCGGAGTGCGCGTCACATCGTAGGGATTGTTCGTGGTGCCAAAAACTTTGTTGTAGCTTTGCAAGTCGCCGGCGTAGATCGGGAGATTGGTCTTACCGAAGATAACCGCGCCAGCCTCGCGCAAGCGCGCGACCGGCCATGCATCCTCCTGCGGAACGAAACCCGAGAGTTCCGGAGCGCCCGAGGTCGTTCGCATTCCGGCCGTCTGGAAGGAATCTTTGATCGTCATCGGAACGCCGTGCAAAGGTCCGCGGACTTCGCCGCGCGCGATCGCGGCATCAGCGGCGTCAGCCTCGGCGCGGGCGCGCTCAGCGTCGATCGTCACTACACTGCTGATGGGCTTGTCGAGCGCCGCAACGCGGGCAAGGAAGTAGTCCAACGCTTCCCTGCTCGAAATCTCACGCCGGCGAATTTTCTTCGCGATCGCGATCGCACTGGAATATGCAAGCTCAGACACCTGGGCCTCTCCTCTCAAAGTTCTGCTGCTCGTCCGCTATCCCCTATGGAGAGGAAGTCAAGAATGGGAACGATGTCAAGCGAATTCGAGGTTGCGGTTTGTCGGCACAGGTGCCGTGGTGATGTTGTGCTTGTTCTTTGTCACCGACCTTCCGCCTTATCTTGAGCTGATGAAGCGACACGTTTGACAGCACCCACCCCGCCGACTTACCTCAGAACCGATAAGCTCATAAGCAGCTCGCTCTTGCTCGTAAGCAGCAAAGGATAGAACCCATGGGAGCACGAACCGGAAAGGAGTTCCTCGCAGGGCTGAAGACTCCTCGCGAGATCTGGGTTGGCGATGACAAGGTTAGCGATGTCGCCTCGCATCCCGCATTCGCGGGCGCGGCGCAGACGCTGGCGCAGGTCTTCGACCTTCAACACCAGGCGCGCGAGGACTGCCTGATGCCGGATCCCGAGACCGGCGAGGCGATCAACCTCAGTCACATGATTCCCCGCTCGCGCGAGGATCTGGAGAAGCGTCATCGATGTCTCGAGAGAATCGCCGAGTTCACGGTTGGGCTGATGGGACGCACGCCCGATTACATGAATGTCACCTATGCGGGTTTCGCGGGGCGCGCCGATGAGTGGGCGGCCAACCATAACGATCGCGGCGCGGCGAACCTCGTCGCCTATCAGAAGTTGCTCGCGCGCAAGGACATCTCACTCACGCATACGATTGTGCAACCGACCATCGACAAGGCACTGGGCGATGCGCCGATGCCCGGCAACGATGTCGCATTGCATAAGGTCGCCGACACCGACCACGGCATCATCGTGCGTGGCGCGCGCATCCTCGCGACACTGGCGCCCTTCGCGGATGAGATCGCCGTCTATCCTGCGATGCCGCTGCCCGAAGGCGCCGACGCGTATGGGCTCTCCTTTAACATCCCGATGGGAACGCCAGGGCTGAAGTTTCTGTGCCGCGATAGCTGCTCAACCAAATCGAATCTGTTCGATCACCCGCTCTCGAGCCGCTTCGACGAGCAGGATGCGTTCGTGATCTTCGACGACGTCGAGGTGCCGCGCGACCGCGTCTTCATCGATGCCAATCGCGACGCCTACAACACCGTGATGACGACCGGCTGGTACCCCAACATTATGCAGCAGACGATGATTCGCGCGCAGACCAAGCTGGAGTTCGCCTACGGCCTCGCGATGCGGATGGCCGAGATCATTAATGACGTCTCGCCCGCGACCAAACAGATGCTGGGAGAGATTTCCACCTACGCAGAGCTGACCCGCGCCGCGATCCGCGCCGCCGAGGATCAGGCCTTCGAATGGGGCAATGGGGTGTGGTTTCCGCATGGCGGGCCGCTCGCGTCGCTGCGCGCAATTCTGCCGACCTGGTTTCCGCGCGTCGGCGAGATCATCACGCTGATCGGATCCCACAATCTGCTGGCGGCGCCGACGCGCGCGCAGCTTGACGATCGTAGCTTGCGTCCGCTTATCGATCGGTACCTGCGCGGCGCTAAAGGTGTGCCCGCGGAGGAACGTGCGCGGGTATTTCGCCTCGCATGGGATTTCGTCGGCACCGCGCTCGCGAGCCGCAACGAGCTCTATGAGCGCTTCTATCTGGCGTCGGGCGCGCGCAACTATCAGCTCGCGCATGCGCTCGCGCTCAAGGATCGCGCGCACCGTCTGGTGGATGGCATCCTCGGCCAGGCTCGTGATGGAGAGGAGGCAAGCAGGGACGAGAAGCGTCGCAAGATCGGCCTTGCGTTGGAGACGCCGCGATGAACGGCGCGCGCAAGTCGCGCCGTTCATCGCGGATCGGGTTTGACTATTCAACGAGAGACTGACTAATCGAGAATCAGGCAGCGGAGGGAAATCATGAACGTCCTTGATGGGCCCAGAAAAGAATTGCGGCGCGTGCTGCACGAAGGCCAACCCAAGTGGGTGCAGCCCGATGGTGACCGGCTGATTTTTGGCGATCGCAGATCGATCGCCGACGCCGACGCGACCTATCTGCCGCCGTGCGATCCGAGCAAGATTTTGTGCATCCATCTGAACTACGATTCGCGCCGCGTCGAGTTCAAGGCGCCGATGCTCGACACGCCGACCTATTTTCAGAAGCCGTGCACCGCGCTCAACTCGCATCGCGGCAGCCTCTGCCGCCCTGCCAGCGCGAAGTATCTCAACTACGAGGGCGAAGTCGGCGTGATTATCGGCCAGCCCACCCGCAACGTCAGCCGCGAGGAGGCGTGGGACTATATCGCCGGCTTCGCGCCCGCCAACGATGTGGGATGCCAGGACTATCGCGAGACTGATGCGGGCTCGATGCTGCGGGTGAAGGGGCAGGATGGCTTCTGCCCCATCGGCCCCGGCATCGTCAGCGGCGTGGATATCCGCAAGGCGACGCTGCGCACCTACATCAACGGCAAGATGGTGCAGGAGGGCGCGATCAGCGAGATGATCTTTCCGATCGACTACATCATCGCGGATCTGTCGCGGTACATAACTCTACTTCCTGGCGACATCATCCTGTCGGGCACGCCGAAGAATTCGCGCCCGATGAATCTCG